>NZ_JAVKEA010000140.1:0-57794 GCF_040221695.1 Coleofasciculus sp. E2-BRE-01
AGTCCAGATTATAACTTAATTGAATTAGTCTGGCATTCAGCAAAAGAATATATTGCTAATCGGCTTTTTGAATCCATTGAAGAGTTAGAATCTTTGTTGCATCAACTTTTAAATGAAGACAAGCTAGTTATTAACTGGGGGCGCAAACTAAAAAATAAGGGTAATGCTCTTATCACAGTTTAAATGCATGACAGCTTATCTCGGTGAACACAACCACGATTATGAGAAAACGCCAAAGCTTCGAGTATCGGTAAAGCTACCGCCTGCCAAAATGAGTTCCAGCCATCCGGCGGGGATTCTTTCAGAAGTGCGGTTAAATCCTTTTCCATCCACTCCAGAACCAGGAAATGATTACCCGTCTGTTCATCTTTACCTGAGTCGAGGAGTTCCACGATTCCGGGATACTTCAATTCCTTGAGAGCTTGAGTTTCGCGCCTGAAGGATTCAGCGATGATATCCTCCTCTATATTCCTTTGTGTGAATAACTTCACCGCAACCCGTCGTTCCTCATCATCCTCTAAATCTCTTGCTCGATAAACCTCAGCCATCCCTCCTGAGAGAGGATTGGGAGATAGAGCATATCGATTATTGATGAGGCGAGGTGACATGATTGATTTGCCCCTAATTGTTTACACTGATGAGTAACACTTCTACCAGTTTGGCACACAATCAGGAGTAGAGACGTTGCATGCAACGTCTCTACAAATTTGATGCAATGCTGTATCCGTGTTTAAACCCGTTGACTGGACAGTTGGTATACCAGCAAGCACTCTTATCACCACTGGAACTCAAGTCAGGGGGAGATTTCCTCTGGATGGAGCCAGTGCTAGAGAGGTGCGTTATCGTTTAGATGACGGTAACATAACTAGCTATATTGTCTACGATGACAATGGACGGGCGATTAAGCGAGTAGACTTGACAGGTAAAGCTCATGCAGGAATACCAACGCCCCATGTGGTTGAATACAAACAGAACCAAAATCCCGCCGGAGATATTTTTGTGCAAGCTGAAAAAATAGTTCGACCGGCTAGAGCCGACGAGATACCTTAGAAATTATGGAAACCCAACGCCTATCCTTAAATACAGATAAGATGAGCAATTTCCAGCAGTGGAAACAAGCCAATGGCGATGATTTTTCACTCTGGGATTATCTTGGTGGAGTCGCTAATATTGAAGTGGCTTTAGCCTTCACTAAACTCTTTTTACCTGATTTTGTGGAACATGAGGGTGGTATATTTTTATTGGAAACCTTCCATCTAGAAATTTATGAGCAGTGGCAAGCAAAGCTCGCCGATGATCTTGCCGCCATTGAACAGGTAATGAACCATCAGCACATTGATGATTTGCTTCCTGGTTCAGAATGTGTTGGAATCGATAACTTATTTTATTTGGGACAACTGATCAAACAAATGTGGGCAAATCATCTCAAGTCACTGTATCCCCAGCGTAGTTTTAAGGTTTCTTGTGATAGAGATGAATACACCGTGGTTGTCACCTTCCATCAGATGTTATCTCGGAATAACAATCAACACCTCGGCTTCGCTCGGTGTTGACCCTGAGCGAAGTCGAAGGGTCAACGTGTTCGCGGGAGTACACACCCTCAGCGCAAGCAGTTTACGTATTTTTGCGGAGACGCTCAACACCCACCCTTTAAATTTCCGTAAAACAACGATGGTTGAATTGTCTGTCTCTTTCGACAATAGGGTCAAGATTACTGATTAAATATCAAGCCCTGTTAGAGGACACCTTAACACAGGTGTTGGTTTATTCATCATGACAACTCAATCAATTAATGTTCGCGGAATGGAATTGTTGATGGCGTACTCCCAAAATCCTTCGATAGAATTACGCAATCAGCTTGTCCGGTTAAATAGTGGATTGGTGAAGAAAATTGCCTATCGAGTCAGCCAGCAATGTAGCGAACCTTATGACGATTTGGTACAACTTGGCTATCTGGGTTTGATTCGGGCGATTGAACGGTTTAAGCCAGATCAAGGGTATGCTTTTAGTTCCTTTGCTGTGCCATTTATTCGCGGCGAGATGCTACATTTTCTTAGAGATAAAGGAAATATTGTCAAGATTCCTCGCCGTTGGCAAGAACTTCAGCAAGAGGGACAGCGCGTCAGTAAACGGTTAACCGCCACGTTGGGACGTTTACCCAAAGAGTCGGAAATTGCCCAAGCGCTGAATATTTCTATGCAAGAATGGCAGGAGAGTAAATTAGCCTCGAAAAATCGCTTGCCTCTGAGTTTAGATTTGACGGTGGGTCATAATGTCGATCATCCGGTCACGTTGGGTGATATGCTACCGGATAGTTATGACCAAACCTTGCAGCACTGGGAAGAAGACCGACAACAGTTACAAGGTGCGATCGCGCAACTGGAAACCAAAACCCAAGCGGCGATTGAGTTTGTCTTTTTCCGAGATCTCCCCCGTAAAGAAGCCGCTAAACACATTGGTGTTAGTCCGATGACGGTAACGCGACACCTACAACGGGGGATTAATGAATTGGTGTCCTTACTACAGCCGCAAACACCAGAACGTCTCGCCAGTTAGAATTCGGGTGTGTGTTATTAGACCAAACCCATGAAACGCTTCCTCTTAACTTGGCTGTTTACGGCACTAGCATTAATCATTACTGCCTATATCGTACCGGGTATTGCGATCGGGAGTTTCGCCACGGCTGCGATCGCGGCGATTATCTTAGGGATTGTCAATGCTATTGTCAGACCCATTCTGATCATGCTGACTTTACCCCTGACTATTGTGACATTGGGGCTATTTCTGTTAGTGATTAATGCCATATCCTTGTCCTTAGTCGCCTACCTAACGGGTGCCATGTTTACGATTAGTGGACCTCTTGACGCCTTAATTGGTTCAATTGTGTTGTCTGTCGTTGCGAGTATTCTTAACCAATTTGCTGATTAATTGGTCATTGGTCATTGGTCATTGGTCATTGGTCATTGGTTGGGCAGGTTTTGAATTAACGTTATCATCGATAAGAAAACGAAAGCCCCTACAGACAGGCAATCACCAGACGTGCCATGGCACGTCTCTACACGATTATGATTAAAATTCTTCACCTATCAGATATCCATCTGGGTAGTGGTTTCTCCCATGGGCGAACTAATCCAGAAACGGGGTTAAATACACGACTGGAAGATTTTGTCAATACCTTATCTCAATGTATTGATCGCGCTATTGCTGAATCCGTGGATTTAGTCTTATTTGGCGGCGATGCTTTTCCTGATGCTACACCACCCCCTTATGTGCAAGAAGCCTTTGCTACTCAATTTCGCCGCTTAGTCGATGCAGAAATTCCTACGGTATTGCTAGTAGGGAATCATGACCAACATTCCCAAGGCAATGGGGGCGCGAGTTTATGTATTTATCGTACCCTAGGTGTGCCAGGATTTATTGTGGGTGATACGCTGGCGACGCATCCAATTCAAACCCGGAATGGTTTAGTCCAAGTGATTACCTTACCCTGGTTAACCCGTTCTAGTTTACTGACGCGCCCAGAAACTGAAGGGTTAGCCTTAGGCGAGGTGAATGAGTTATTAATTCAACGCCTTCAACCGATTTTAGAAGGAGAAATTCGGCGGCTAGATTCCCAAGCGCCAACTATACTCTTAGCCCATTTAATGGCAGATCGGGCTAGTTTTGGCGCAGAGCGTTTTTTAGCGGTGGGTAAAGGCTTTACTATTCCCCTGTCGCTAATGGCGCGATCGTGTTTTGATTATGTAGCATTAGGTCATGTCCACCGCCATCAAAATCTAAATCCCTCGAATAACCCACCTGTGATTTATCCAGGTAGTATTGAACGGGTTGATTTTAGTGAGGAAAAGGAAGACAAAGGTTATGTGTTAATTGAGTTAGAGAAAGGGAAGGCTGAGTGGCAGTTTTGTCCCTTACCTGTGCGCCCATTTTGCACGATTAACGTGAATCTGGTTGAGGAAGCTGATCCAGAAGCGGCATTACTTAAAGCGATTAAGAAAAAAGCGATAAATGATGCTGTGGTTCGGCTGATTTATAAAGTCCGTTCTGATCAGTTAGATTTAATTGATAATAGTACAATTCACCAAGCCTTGAGTGAAGCCCACAGTTATACGATTCGCCCCGAATTAGCCAGTCAGTTAGCCCGTCCACGTTTACCAGAATTGGGGGTGGGTAGCAGTATGAATCCCATGGATGCGCTGAAGACGTATTTAGAGAGTCAGGATAATTTAAAAGATATTGCCGCAGATATGTTAGAAGCAGCGCAATATTTGTTGGATGGGCAAGGGGATAGTTGGTTAGAGATAGAGGAGGCTGGAGACGATAAGCAAAAAGCGAGTCAGGTGGGAAAAGGTAGTCAAAAAAATCAATTGCGTTTACTTTAGCGTTTCGGGGAAATACTTATGAGAATTAAGCAAATTTCAGTCACTGATTTATTCGGTGTTTTTGAATATGTTATTCCTCTAAATATGGGCTCTTCCGTTTTGAATATGCTAAAATAACAGTAAATTGGCAATTAATTAAAAAACAAATTTATATTTAAAAATGCAAAAAGCTTGTTCGGATTGACTTTCGGGTTTAATTCATGTTAATTGAATTAAGGGAGTTAATGCAAGTTTAGGAAAAAGCGGATTATGCCATCCAAACCCAAAAATAAACTGTTGAGTGAGTTACTTAACTTAAAAGGAGTTAAGGTCAAGGGTTATCAGAATTATCAAGACATAGGTATAATCTTAGTCCTCTCAGCCACCCAAAAACAAGCCATCTGCCACCGTTGCCAGAATAAAAGTAATAAATTACACCAAAATCATTGGTATACTATTAAGGACTTACCGATTTTGGATCAACCCGTCTATCTCACGATAAATCGTCGTCAATTTAAGTGTCAACATTGTCGAATACCTTTTAGCGAAGAACTGGATTATGTCAATAAAAAACGAAGATACACGAAAAGGTTAGCTCAGGATATTGTACAACAAGTACTTGCCGATGACATAAAAACAGTTGCACAAAAAAAAGCTGTAAGTGAAGAAGAAATCCAGACAATGTTAAGAGACGTTGGAGAGGAGTTAATAAAAAGTAAACCGAATGGGCTAAAAAAGTTGGGGATAGATGAAATTGCGTTAATTAAAGGGCAAGGAAATTATTGTGCGGTATTAGTTGATTTGGAAGCCAGTAAGCTGGTGGGAATACTGGAGGGAAGAACTCAAGATGAATTGAGGAAAACCCTACAGCAATGGGGGAAAGAAGTGCTTATTCAGATTGAAGAGGTAAGCATAGACTTATGGAAACCTTACAAAAACTTAGTGGAAGAATTAATGCCTAATGCTCAGGTAGTTGCCGATAGATTCCATGTTATGAAGCAAGTCAATGAAGAACTAGATAGGCAAAGAAAAAAAGAAAGGAATGCGGCTGAGAAACTGAAAGAATCTGCCGAAAAGGAAAAACTATTATCGGGACTAAAAAAAAGTAAATATGTCTTGTTGAAAAATGAAAAGAATTTGAATAATAAAGGACAAGAAAAACTTAAACAAGTTAAAGAGGTTAGTCCAGTTTTGAGTCAAATGCATAAAGGAAAAGAAGAGCTAAGGAAAATATTTGATGGGGAGGAGAATTGGGGGATGGGATTGTTAAAATTAGGAGATTGGCTATTATCATTTTATAAATATTTTCCGAACAGTAAAAAAACAATAATCAGATGGATAGGTGAGATAATTAGTTATTTTGATCAGAGAACTACTCAAGGCGTAGTCGAGGGAATTAACAATAAAATTAAACTAATTAAACGTTCAGGTTACGGCTTCAGAAATTTCGATAATTTTAAATTAAGATGCTTGCTTTGTTGGCGTTATTAAAGTTAGTTTAGCATAACAGGTACGGAAGAGCCATTAAGGCAGTTAAAAATCACTCACAAAAATTGGCACTGAGAGAGCAATATATTCAAGAAAGTATAGAAACATTATAAAAAAGTACTCACGATTCTTGGCAGATTTGTTGTGGTCACGATATTATTTTCATCTTATCCATAGGATTGAGTAAGGTGTGGGGTTCATGGAACACAAGAGAGATTACACCCGATATTCTGGAGAGAGAATTACGACTCGCTTACGAGGATTCTTATTTCCGCAGCACTCAACTTTATCAATTAATTCAGCAGTGGGAAATCGATAATAAACCTTACCAGGTTTTGTCGCCAGGGAATTAACATGAGCAACTTTGGGTGAGTGTGCATGAATAAAGCGAGAAAAGGCGATCGCGTTTATGGCAGAATCTGAGATGGCGAGGGAACAGGGAACAGTCAGGGATATCACCTAATGGCACCGTGTGCCAAACTAGATATATTCCTTTCGCTTGGGAGTAAGCGGTAATGTGGCTGGCGGGATTGTTTGTTTTTGGCGGCTGGATGGTATCCTTGTGCTTGCACGAGTTTGGTCATGCGGTTGTCGCCTATTTCGGTGGCGATACTTCGGTTAAGGATAAAGGCTATTTGACGCTTAATCCCCTCAACTATACTGATCCGGGTTTGAGTCTGCTAATGCCGATGATTTTCTTGGTGATGGGGGGAATTGCCCTTCCCGGTGGGGCGGTTTATATTGACCATAGTAAATTACGCGATCGCAGATGGGATAGTGCAGTCTCTGCGGCTGGTCCGTTTGCTAATGCGGTGGTGACGGTGGTGTTGGCAATTCCATTCTGGTTGGATTGGGTGACGGTATCACCTGACGATTGGCTGGGACAAAGTTTAGCCTTTCTCATTTTCCTACAAATTTTTGCCGTTGTTATCAATTTACTGCCGATTCCCCCTCTGGATGGATATGGAATTCTCCGCCCTTGGTTACCGCAATCGCTTCAGCAACAATTCAATAAATTGGGTCGATATAGCTTTTGGTTTATTTTTGGCGTGTTATGGTTTGTACCCGCTGCAAGTCGAGAACTGTTCCTGTTCATTTATCAAATTGCTTTACTTCTCAAGATTCCTCCGGAAGCGATTCAGTTAGGAAGTGTCCTATTTACTCAACCCGCGACGAAGTTGGCATTAATTGTCGGATTCCTTGGCTTTCTCTGGTTGATGAAACAAAAAGGAAATCAAACCCAAAAGGCTAGCGATTTACACGGGTTTAACCAAGGAAATAAATTTATAGAAAAGCAGCAATATGATGACGCGATCGCGGCTTACGATAAAGCTATTCAACTTAATCCTAATGTCTATCAAGCGTGGTATAATAGAGGACTTTGCTTGGCAGAGTTGCATCAATTCAAAGAGGCAATTACTTCCTACCAGAAAGCCATTAAAATTAAACCAGACTTTTATCAGGCTTGGAATTCTCTAGGTAATGCCTTTTATCACTCACACCAGTATACAGAGGCGATTACTGCCTACGATCACGCCCTGCAACTCGAACCGAACTTGGCTGATACTTGGTATAATAGAGCCTGTTGTCGTGCGTTGCAAGGTTATGTTGACCTGGCGATTGACAGTTTAAAACAGGCAATTGAGATTAATCCCAATTTACGAAAACAAGCGAAAACTGATGCTGATTTGGAATCGATACGGAATAGTTGGCGTTTTCCGGAGATTGTGCCGCACTGATAATCAATAATAAGTGATTTTGTGGTGGGCAAAAATAAGGAACGATATTATCAGGGTTTTAAACGTTATAAATTTTGCCCACCCTACGTCTAAATCGCTTAACAAATGACAAAGGACGAATGACAAATGACAAAGGACAAATAATTAATGAATCCACTTTCCCAACAATTGCCAATAGTGCTTTTAGTCGCCACGACTCTGGCAATACCATCAACGGCTGATATTCATCCAGCACAAGCGGGAACCTGTGCCGCAAACAGTTGCAGACAAGAATCCGTAAAGTTTGTACCAGGTCAACGAATTACCGTTGAGGTAGCTAATTTAACCTCTAGCGTGATCAAACTTCAACAGGTCGATGTTACAGACCCTTTACCTGTGAGTCCTGGACAGGTTCTCTCCTTTGTCCGAGGCGGTAATACTAACCCGAATTTCTCGGCGGTGCTTTGGGATACTCAAGGATTACCCTTAAATGTGAATATCCGCAAACCTGAAGCCAGAGTCTTACGAATTGAAGTATTGCCCAGTGGTCGTTCTCCAGGGGTTCGCGCTGTTTATCTGCAAGATGACGGTCGAGTAGAAGTGATGTAAGGTGTTAGGTGTTGGGTGCATTCATTGATTATGAACAACTATCCTTGTTATTCTGCTCAACTTCTGCCTCGTATTCGCCATACTCCAAATCATTGGTTTGGTAATCACGATAGTCAGGAGATATCTGTTGTTCCGGCTACTAATGCCGCGAAAACTAATCCGTCTCCAGCGTTGCCTGTTACCAAGACGCTAGATCCGTTGTTATCGCAACGGATTTTAATCACAACTGAGTGATCGGAGTGATCGAGTTTAAGAAGTGTAAATTATTCAGATCCCACGCTTCAAAGACGTGGGTTTTTGTGTTAATCATTCATGGTGCATGGTTTGTGGGTTTTGAACAATCAATGATAAATCCTGAACCAAGTGGCTTGAATCAATCCAGGTCAATTGAGCGATTAAGCTGGCGCATGATACTCAAAGAAAAGGCAAATTACGTTATGTAACATCAAATAAGATCAAAGCTGATTAATTTTTTGTTATCTAAATTTGCTATTATATACAATTGAGTTTAGGGTGACATCTGTCTTTTGACAGGTAAACATTAAATTAAACTTTTTTCCAATTCTTCCCCAAAATTTTTACATTTAATAAGTAAGCTGATCAACGTCGGGTGGAGAAATAACCATGAATAATTGTCCTTGTTGTTCATCTCACTTACTAGCTCACGTTCGTGACAAGCGTATTTATTGGTTTTGCTCTCGTTGTCGCCAAGATATGCCTGTTAAAGCTAGTAATAGAAACCCTTTTCACAAAGAGTTTTCTTTTGTAAATCCCTTAAATGACATTTTGTCACAGAAAGTATTAACACCAGCCGATTAATTAAGTTGGTAAAAGGGCGCACGTAGCGTCGGTCTTATGGGTCAACTTAAGCTACAGCCCTCACCCCCAGCCCCTCTCCATCCCCCCTAACCCCCCTTTGAAAGGGGGGAATTGGGAGAGGGGAGCAAGAGAATCCGATTCCCCTTCTCCCATGCAACAAAAGCGAAGCATCCTCTGTCATCCCTCTTCGCAGGGGGGAACGAGGGGGGTGGGAGAAGGGGTTAGGGGATGAGGGGGAAAATGTCAAGCAGTAAATAGACACAGCTTAAAATCTTGCCAGCATTGGTTTTCTAGCTTAAGTTGACACGGGCGCACGTCGGTGCGCCCCTACGATTTGTCAAACAGATTGCGAATATAACCCCATCGTTTACCCATCTGAACAGGCGCTAATCCATCACTAAAAGACCTGACTTGATCAAATTCTGGTGAAATGACCCGATCGCCCTTTTTATTGATATACCCCCAAAACGATCCAATTTTGACGGCGGCTAATCCCTGGGAAAAGGGTTGCGCTGCATCAAATTGTGGCTCAATAACCAATTCTCCAGTAGAGTTAATATAGCCCCAGCGATCGCGCAATTGGACAGGGGCAAGTCCTTGGACAAATGAACCCGCTGCGTCAAAGTTCGCTGGAATCACCAGTTGACCGCTTGAGTCACAATATCCGTATTTACCTGCGAGTTGTACCGCCGCTAATCCTTCGGAGAACAATTCCGCCTGATCAAACTGAGTCGGAATTACCCATTGACCAATTTTATCGATATAGCCCCATTGATCTTCAACCTTCACCGCCGCTAACCCTTCACTGAACCGAGTCGCCTGATCAAACTGGGGAGAAATTACGGATTGACCGGATAAATCGATATACCCATACCGACTACCAATTTTTACTCGTGCTAATCCTGCCGCAAACTGATCTGCCTGATCAAATTCTAAACGAGTGATCAGGTGTCCGGTTTTGTCAATATAGCCCCACTTGTACCCCATTCGCACTCGCGCCCGTTCCTCCTGAAACGAATCCAGCCAATCAAATTCAGGCTGAGTAACGAGATTCCCAAAGCGGTCAATATAACGATATTCAGCCCCAACCCGGCGATGGGTAAATCCTTGTGCCTTCACTTGTGCAGTATTGAAAGGAACCGATTGGGCATAGACGTGCGATCGCAAGGCGTTGGCTAAGGTATCATTATCCTGGCGCAAGCCCTCGTAGAAAAATAACACCTCCCCGGCTAAACCGCGATCGCGATTGTACTCAATTGCCTGGACTAAATCCTGGGAACTAATGCGATACGACCCACTTTTAATCAAGATTCCGGGCATCACCGTAGACAATTGTACCGGGTTGAATTGGTCATTCACCAACCGATCAACAAGCTGTTTATAACTAGCAAAATCCCGGCGATAGAATTGGGGATGTATCATATCCACCAATCCCTGATCCGCCCACGCTTGGTTATCCTGTAAATATTCCTGTAATCCCCAAGGATAAGGACTCGGTGCGATAGAAATTACCAGTTCTGGATTAATCGTCACTACTTGTCGGTACAGACGAGTGAGGAAATCCGTTAGCAAATCTGCCCGCCATTGTAACCATTGGGCGTCTTTTGGGTTTTTAGGCGGT
The DNA here is from genome assembly GCF_040221695.1 of Coleofasciculus sp. E2-BRE-01. Lineage (NCBI taxonomy): Bacteria > Bacillati > Cyanobacteriota > Cyanophyceae > Coleofasciculales > Coleofasciculaceae > Coleofasciculus > Coleofasciculus sp. E2-BRE-01. Next base: position 10,617 of record NZ_JAVKEA010000140.1, read on the forward strand.
TCCTGGTTGAACTGCTGCACATAGCGTTGTACCGTTTGGGTATCATACCCCCCTTCAGATGGCAGGGCGGGTAAACGGTCATCCCCCTGAATTCCGGCAATATCGTAATTTTGGATAACTTCCAGGATAAGTCCCATAACAAAATTCTGCACCTGGGGGTCAAACGCATTCAGCCATTCAAAGTTATTTTTTGTGAGTAAATTGCCTTGACTATCCCGCGCCGCCCAATCGGGTTTTTGGGCAAGTATGCGTCCACCTTTTTTGTTATAGGAACTGGCAAAACCATATTCAAACCACGGAATTACGGCTAATCCCACGTTCTTCGCCGCTTGAATAAGTTCAGCGAGGGGATCTCGCCCAGTAAAGCGCGGGTCAATTTCTAGTCCCATGGTATCTTGCATCAGGCGACTGGGATAAAGCGTCGCCCCATTATTCCAAACCACCGGAAAAACTACATTAAATCCAGTGTTGGCGAGGAAATCCATCGCCTCAGCTATGTTTTTTTGGGAATTAAAGACTTGGCTATCAGTAGTCGTTAGCCAAACGCCTCGGATTTCGGGTGGGGATAATTGATTTCGGGCGTTTGTAGTCAGCGCTTTAGCACTTTTGGCACTAAAGTGCCTACTACGAACCCAGCTTAAGTCAACGCCATTTTGCGGCAATCGTACTAATGCGATTCCTTCGGAAAACGGTTCAGCTTCATTCAGTTGCGGATCAACAATAAATGTGCCAGTTTTATCAATATATCCCCATTTATCGCCTAGTTTGACCCTCGCCCGTTCTTGGGTAAAGGAATCCGCCTCATCGAATAACGGTTCAATGGCAATGATATCCCAACCGGGAATATACTGTCGGGGAACGCCAGGGAGTTTTAACGCCCGACTAATCAGTGCAGCTACTTCGCCTCGTGTCGCATTGCGATTCGGGTGTAGGCGTCTGACATCTGGATAGTTAACGACTAAAAACTGACGGGTTGCGGTTGCGATCGCGCCTCGTGCATAATTGGGAATAGCCGCCGTATCATCGTAATATTGTTGGAGAATTGGGTTAGGATTCGGGTCACGGTCATACTGTAACCCACTGACTAATGCCACCAGCGCTTGTACACGGGGAATGGGTTGATTGGGGCGAAAGGTTCCATTCGGATAACCGGAGAAAAATCCGGCACGGGTAACAGTTTGAATCGCGGAATTTGCCCAGTGATTGGCGGGTACATCGCGAAAATTGATTGCATCGCGCACTGGGGTAGCCTGGGGAAAGGCTTTATTTAAAATCGCCGCAAATTCAGCCCGGGTAACGGAGTTATTGGGGCGAAAGCTGCCATCCGGATAACCACTGATAATTTGGCGGCTAAAAAGCTGGTGAATTGAGTCTTTTGCCCAATGGGTTTGGGTATCGGCAAAGCTGGAATCGGTGGAGTTCGTCATTTGTCATTTGTCATTTGTCATTTGTCATTTGTCATTTGTCATTTGTCATTTGTCATTTGTCATTCGTCATTTGTCATACTCGCTTTCGCGAGAAGCAAGCTACGTTATTTGTCATTTATCATACTCGCTTTCGCGAGAAGCAAGCTACAATTATTCCCACTGTAGTGTTAAGGTATTATCGGGGTTTAATTTTACGCGATCGCGAAACTTTTTTCCTTCCCGATTCAAGACATCTTTTAGCCATAGTGTATCCGTTGTTGATGCTCGGTTTAATCGCATATTTTTGATCTGGGTTGGTGTCATTTGCAGCTTGATTAGCTGTCCCGTTGCTGGATTAGAAATAGGGTGATAAAATTAGACGTATGATTGTCCATAGTAACTTATTTTTTATTGACTTAATTTAAAGCGCGATCGCGAACGGTACGCTACACCAATGTTAAACTCAATCTAAGATAAAGAAAGTCGCGATCGCAATTCTGGTTCATGTCATTTACCTATTCTCCCGGAAACCTACCCTTTCAACGCCTGCGCGATGTGCGTGGGGCGCTGCTGCAACTGCATAAAGCCCTTCTCCACTCGGAACGCGATAGGTATGAACGGTTTCATGGGCGTATTCGTTCAAAAGGAGAGTTTTTCCAACTGGTTGTCCAAGATGAATGGTTTAGTTGGCTACGCCCTTTCTCTCAATTTATTGTCCAGATTGATGAAGCGTTGAGTGCCAAAGAACCGATAACTTTGCATCAGGCAAATGAACTTTTAGACGAAGCCCGTTCTCTGGTTTCTCCTGATGAAACGGGAACTAATCGAGAGCAACGTTATTATCAAGCGATTCAACGTGATCCAAATATTGCTCTGATGCATGCTGATGTGTCAATATTGCTTTCTAGGAGTAAACGTTAAGTCAACAACCCACGCTTCATCCTTAACGGATAGAAGCGGGGCGTGTGAAAAGCGCCCTTGTTGATTAGCCTCAGCTAGAAATAGCTACGTTATCTCAGAATATATAGGCACTTCAGAATGCTTCACCAGTTCTGTGACACTGCGGTTTTACATTAAACATCTGTGATGGGTAACACAAGTGTGTAGAACGTACAAAACCTGAGATAACTTTGGCGAAGTGAACCACTCGCAAGAGACGAACTTGATCTAGTTCAAACCAATGCAAAAAGTACTCGTAGTCAACAAACATGGTAGACCTTTGATGCCGACAACACCTCGTAAAGCGAGAAAGTTGTTAGAAAGTAGCAGAGCCAAAATTTATGCTCGTAGACCTTTTACAATTCAACTTCTTTATGGATGTCGAGGTTATACTCAACCTGTAACTTTAGGCATTGATTCGGGTTATCAAACAGTTGGGTATAGTGCTGTAACTGAAAAAGAAGAGTTAATCGGAGGTGAATTAAAACTTTTAGAAGGAATGTCTGAGCGAATAACAGAACGTCGAAAATACCGTAGGACAAGACGTAATCGTTTAAGGCATCGTCAACCTAGATTTGATAATCGGGAGCGTCAAGAAGAATGGCTGGCTCCAAGCATTCAACATAAATTTGATAGTCAGATCAAGCTAGTTGAGCGGATAAAAGCAAGACTTCCAGTGACTAGAGTTGTTGTTGAGACAGCCAAGTTTGACATCCAGAAAATCAAAACCCCTCAGATTCAAGGCGAACAGTACCAACAAGGAGAACAGTATGGATGGAAGAATATTTCTTCTTATGTTCGCCATCGTGATGGTTACAAGTGCCAAAACCCAGGCTGCAAAAACAAGTTGACAAAGATTTTGCAAGTTCATCATTTAGGCTTTTGGAAATTACCACCTGATCGAAGCAACAAACCATCTAATCTGATTACACTTTGCTCGAAGTGTCATACACCTGCAAATCATAAAAAAGGCAAGTCTCTGTTTGGATGGGAACCAAAACTTGACGCTGAGCGAAGCGTTCGACTGAACTTCGACAGGCTCAGTTGCCGCGCTCACGCCGAAGTCCGAAGCGTCAAGTCATTTAAAGCTGAAACATTCATGACGATAGTGTACAAGAAGTTAGTTGAAACTTTAAATGCTCAAGAAACTTATGGCTACATTACTGAAGCGGATAGAGAAGCTTTGGAGTTGCCAAAAACGCATCACAACGATGCTTTTGTTATCGCAGGTGGGACAAATCAGATACGATGCCAAGTACTTAACTTAGAGCAAACACGGAGGAATAGACGCTCTCTTGAGCAGTTCTATGATGCCAAATATATTGATGTAAGAACCGGGAAAAAAGTTGCAGGTTCAGCCTTGTTTTCTGGTAGACGGACTCGAAATAAAAACTTAAACAGTGAGAACCTTAGAATTTATCGAGGGCAAAAAACAAGCAAGGGGCGACGTTCAATCAGAAAGTCTCGATATCCATACCAACAAAACGATTTAGTGATATTCGACGGGGAAGTGTATCGCGTTAGAGGTATGCAAAATTTAGGTGCAAGGGTTGCTTTGTATGCAGATAAAAACTTAACGGCTGATGTCAAAAAAGTTCAACCTTATTTATGGAGGAAGGGAGTCTGTGAACAACTTACATCCTGACTCGCATTCATCTACGCTTGATGCTACGCATACAAGACGTAGGATTCTGCGAGATTTTGCTAAATAGGCTGTTTCCCTGGAAAACATTTGACCCCTCCCTAACCCTCCCCTTGTCAAGGGGAGGGAACTTCTCCCAGCTTTTAGATGAACTCCCTGTTCCCTATTCCCTATTCCCTATTCCCTGTTCCCTATTCCCTATTCCCTATTCCCGTTACAACTTGTCCTGATAATAAATTTGGATTAAATTTTCCAATTTCTCATCAGGACAACATTCAATCAATGCTTCAAATACTTCTAGCAATTTGGCACCACTTTCTCCTAAGGTTGGACTCAATCCCCAAACATCCTGTACCCAGTCTTGAGGACGTTCATCGTAAAATACTAAACGTTCTAGCAGTTGCTTGGCTTCTGTTTTGGAAATCGGTTCTTTGTCATTTCTCATGGATAATTAGTCATTCGGGACTTATAGTTGGGGACAGTTCCGCAAAAATGGAAAGGAGTGTAACCCCTCAATTATTGGTCAAGCGTTTCCATTTGATAACGAATAGCTGCAACTCCTTGCTCATCTCCTAATTCTTCAAAAATCGCCAAGGCATCTTGATAAGACGTTTGCGCCATTTCTTCTTTGCCTTGTTGACTGTAGATTATCCCCATATTGTATAAAGCTAAAGCTTGCAACTCAGGGATATTTTCAGCGTTGAAAATATCTAAGGCTTGCTCGTGAAAGTCTAAGGCTGGGGCATATTCTTTTAAGTTTTGATGGGATAATCCTAGGTAATACAGAACCTCTCCTTCTAATATATTTTCCTCCAAGTCCTGATAAATGTTTAGCGCTTCTTTAAGGAAATCGATCGCTTGCTCATTTTGATCTTGAGCGAAATAAACTTTGCCAATATTGCCCAATACAATACCTTCACTGCGGCGATTATCCACTTCTCGGAAAAGTGCCAGTGACTGTTGGTGCAGATCTAGTGCTTGAGAATATTGTTCTAGACTTGAATAGACTGAACCCATATAATCGAGGATGATCGCTTCTTGGTAAGGATCATCGAAGGTTTTGGCTAGGCTTAAGGCTTGTTCGTAAGCGTTTAGTGCATCATCATACTGTTGACGATGCTCATAAATTAGACCAATTTGGGTCAGAGCTATGGTTTCTTCTACGGGGGCTTCGACTTGCTCAAACAGGTTGGATGCTTCCTCTAGTCGATTTAACGCCTCCTGCATTTGACCTTGCTGATACAGATCAATTCCTTCATCTAGCAACTGTTGGGCTGCACCCAGTTGATTTTGAGGGATTTGGGCTTGTACCTGGGTTGATAGAGATAGGGACAGATTAGGGGATAGGGAAATCGGCGATAGTAATGTTAACAGCAGCGTCGCTGTCGCCAAGCTGAGAGAGTGAAGTCGTTGGGGTAGGGATAAATAGGTCATGAGGCTAAAATCGTAGTTTACAGGATCGAGCAGATGACACCATAAAAAAGCAGAAGGCAGAAGCAGAAGCAAAATTTCAAGCTACAGTCTCACCAACCGCCTTGGGTTAAAACCCAAGGAACCAAAAGTTTTATATTCTATTTTAATAGAAACCCCTTTTTTGCCCTGGCGACTAGAAGCCCTGGCGACTAGAAGTCGCAGCTACACAAACAAAGTCCGCCTGCGCGGACTAGCTTAGGGGCTGCTGAATAAGTGTTGTGGTGAGGGGGAGCGGGGGAAGCTGGGGAAGCTGGGGGAGCTGGGGGAGCTGGGGTACATTTTTCCTGAGCAAAGTGATGCCATACTTATGAAGGATGCTACCCGATTTCATTGAATCAAACTCTCTGTCAATAAAGCTCAAAGTATTGATGGTTAAGGATTTTGGCTTTGTGCAGCAAGCCCACTGACAAAGATGCAAGATATCAGTTTGAACCCGTTAAAACGGGTTTTAGCTTTTAGCCCGTAGACGCGGAGCGGCTTCTCTTCGAGTACTTTAGTTCAGGGCTTTAGTTCTAATTCTAGAGATTGAAGCCAAAGGGAGGCAGGATGTGTTCAATATCCGATCCTAAACGGATCGTGACCACAAATGTCTCTTGCCATGTTCCCACTACACTGGTGAAGAAAGAGGAACTATTGGCATCTAACTCTTGTTCGACTAAACTCTCGGTTTGATCACTAATCTGTAATATTAAACCCTCTGGGAAACCCGTTGGCGAATCTGTACCTAAAATTATCAGTAACGCCCATTCGGGGACAGTTGCAGATAAGAGGGGCCACGTTATGGCATATAAGCGCAGGGGGATGTCTGCCACTTGGAGATTGCGATACGCGCCCTTGGCTTGAGGCGGAATCTCGATGTTATTGTACTCCAGTTGTTGCACGATCGCATCCAATTCGGCGGTGGGCGATCGCATGGCGGTAGCTGGGGTTAAACTAGGCAGAAGTTGCCAGGAGAGTTCTTGGGCGAGTTCGTCTAATTCATCCTGTAACCAGCGTCCCACATTAATTACGTTTCGGGTGATGCGGCTGAGTACATCAGATAAGTAGTTTTGGAGGGTGGGTTGGCTTTGGGGATCGGTTTGCAGTTGATACAGCCAAGTGCGTAACTCCGAACGGGTGAGTACGAGGGTGGCTTGTTCCCAGGTTAATACTTGCCAGAGTTGAGACGCCGGAGACTGGAGTTGGGGGAGTTTGATTTCCAGTTGCGATCGCGTCTGGGCAAGTTGCAGGCGGCGATCACTGGGAATTGGGGGGAGGGGTATGGCGCTGGGGGTTAAACAGCGTAATTCTAAGAGGAGGTGACTAGGTTCGGTGTCAAAGCAATCGAGGGGAAATGAATAAGTCCAATCCTCCTCAGGGGTTAATCCCAGAGTATCCCGGTGTTCGATGAGTTGGGGATAGGAGACAAACCCTTTAACCACAGCGGTTTCTTCTTCCTCTTGTACGTCTACCACGACGTAGAAATGGGGGATGAATTCGGGAATATCGATAACGGTTCGGGGTAAGGATACTTGATCATCCGATAGACTACCTTGGGCAATCAGACAGAGGTTAAACCCATTGACTTGAAGATGACAAACCGCTTCAATGAGATTTGCTGTCGCCGAGTCGAACAGGGACGTGCGATCGCGATTTACAGTTAAATCAGAACTACGTTCGGTTAACCATGACTCAAACCCAAATAAGGCTAAAGCATTGAGATAGGTTTGCCATTGGCGTTCCTCATTAGCAATGGGTTGGGCGAGGTGAACGGCTTGTTCAATCGCATCGTCAGACAGGTGGATGGTTTCAATGGCGAAAGCGTCACCATCAAGCCCGGGTTGAGTGGTTGAGTAGAAAGTCATGATATATTACTCCTGTTATCTAGATAATGGCAGAGTCTTTTAGCAAAGAGGCTGCGGGTTTTTAGATGGCGTTCATGGGTAGCCGTACTCGCTTCTTTCTCCGCGTCTTCGATCACCTGAGTGACTTGTTCTGCGATCGCCTCTTGAATCTGGTGATGAACCGTTTGCAAGCGTTGGCGATTGGTATAGCGTTGGGCTTTCTCCAGGATGCGATCGCTTAAATAAACCAGTAATTCTCGTTGAATATCAGCGCGAAAAGCCTTCAGTTTCAGTAAACGGCTAATTTGAAATTGTCCTTTATAGTTAAAGTTGCGGGCAATATCGGACATGGATTGTCCTTGACAGTGAAACAGATGCAACGCGGTGAGAAACTGTTGGGCTTTTTGGGAATCTCGGCGCTGTAACTTCCGAGTGCGATCGCCTGTAATTTGGGCGATGGCTTGATCTAAACCCTGAAGAAACTGTTGGCGATAGGCGGTTAAAAATTCGCTTTGTTCATCGGGTGTGGGTTCAGAATAGGGGACATCTAGGGGTTCATGCGGCGTTGCATCCAAAGATTCGCTTTTTAACTTCCCACCGCGTACATAAATTCGGTACTCACGCAGTCGAGAGGCGATGAGTTGCAGTTGGCGCAGGAGGGGTTCTGGGCGTAGGGGAGAGGAGAGGCGCTGCGCCATTTGCTGTAATTGTTCGGGGGTGGGGGGGTAACATTTTCCTTTAACTCCAGCGAGACGTTGTTTTAGGCGTTGACTGCGGTAGACGGCGTGATAAGCATCGAGAAGGTGTTGGGCGCGTTGGATTTCCGATGGGGTTAAGTTGTGAAACTCGGTGAAAATCCGGTGGAGTTGTTTGGGTTTGGTATCGTTTAAGATTGCCCAATCACTGACTAAGTAAATCCCATGTTCGAGTAGAAACTGATTTAGGGGTTTATGGTGTTTCACCCGACGGGTTGTCCAAGTGGCGAGGCTGCTTTGTTGGGGGTCAAAACTCTGTAAGATTTCATCGAGGAAGGATTGGTAGGTGGGAGAATGGCGGTGGGGTCTACCGATTTCTTCGTCTAAGACAAAGGGTAATAAATCGTTACTGGTAAAGCCATGTTCCGCACCAAACCGACTGGCTAACCCCCGACAAACAGCGTCAATTTGCTGCGACATAAAGCATTTGAGACAAAGTTGAGCCATACTACTCTGATCAGCTTCCTGCATCCAGTACCAGAGTTGACGCTGAATTTGGGTATCCGAGACTTGAGTCTCTGGGGTAAAATCAGGGAATGATTCCAGGAAAAATGCCTTTGCTGTGGTAATTTCCCGGACTTGGCGTTTCCCGGCTGCATCAATCGCGATCGCACTCCAATATCGGGAAGCTGTGTTAGTGGGGATTTTTACGGCGCTCAAATGGTTGCTCATCACTCGTGTATCAGGGGCTACGTGGGCGGGGGTATCGTCTCAAGGGTTGTACCTCCATAGTTTAAGATTGATTGGTGAGAATCAAGGGTTGTTCAGTCGGATCTAACTCTGAGCGGCTGGAACTTATGCAGAACAATTTTCGTAGAGCCATCCTCGGCGCTAAACCGTTAATTGTTGGAATTAAAAGCACGCACAAAGGCTGCGATCGCGCCTTTACCCCAAGGTGTCAACTTACCCTGAGTCGATCCTGGCGTTTCCCCAGGATTTGATTGTTGGCGTAACATCACCGGACGCAAGACCCAGAGTAGAATAGCGATGCTCAGAATATATGAGGTATAATTTAAAATCGATTATATTCTAACTTTAAACAGTTCCAAATAACTCTGGAGAGTTTGAGTAAATATGCCATGAAAGTCAAACTAACACCTGAAGGACAAATTACAATTCCTGCCTACATTCGCCAAAAACTCGGACTTCAAGGAGGAGATGAAATATTACTTCTCCTAGAAGGAACTGATCTAAAATTGCGAATCATTAAGCCTAAGCGACTGAGTGAATTTTACGGCACCTTACCTGCAACTGTTCCTTATCCCGGTAAAGAGGCAATTCGTCAGAGTGTCGCGGAAACACTTGCCCAAAAAACTCAGATTGAAAACTCATGACAGACTTATGGGTTGATGCTAATGTCTTACTCCGTTTATTAACCGGAGAGCCACCAGACTTTGCTCAACGATCACTGAAATTAGCAGAACGGGCTGAACGGGGAGAAGTAACACTCAGACTTTCACCGATAGTTGTTGCAGAAATTGTTTGGGTACTCAACTCCTTTTATCGGTATTCCCGCAGCCAAATTACTGAAGTGCTGTTACCGCTTGTTACAACAGAAGGAATAGTTCTTGATGAAGCTGATCAGGTGATAGCTGCCCTTAATAAAATGGCAACAGCTAATGTCGATTTCCTAGATGCTTTTCTAGCGGAAGTTGCCCGTCGAGAAGGTGGCACAATTGTATCGTTTGACCGAGACTTCAGACGTTTAGACATACCGTGGATAGAACCGGAGTAGAATTGAATAATCACCTCATATAGCTAGCCTAAATAAGTTGTGCAATACGGTGTAAGATACACTGATACACTGTACGACGGAATCAGATAATAGGAGAAGACAATATGAAAAAATACGTTTGCACCCTTTGCAACTACGAATATGATCCCGAAAAAGGTGATCCCGATGGCGGTATCGAACCCGGAACCGCTTTTGAGGATATCCCTGATGACTGGGTATGTCCCGTCTGTGGGGCGGCTAAATCGGATTTTGAACCCTTAGAATAATCATAACCCTGAGTAATGCAAGCACCTTGTCTCTTAAAATTGTCGTTATCGGTGGGGGTGCGGCTGGTTTTTTCGGCGCGATCGCATCTGCATCCGCCCATCCTCACACCCAAGTCATCCTGCTGGAAGCCTCGAAAACGCCTTTAACTAAGGTGCGGATTTCTGGTGGGGGGCGCTGTAATGTCACCCATGCGTGTTTTGACCCCGCCCTTTTGGTACAAGCCTATCCCAGGGGAGGGAAAGCCTTGCGTGGCGCGTTTACTCGGTTTCAACCCAAAGATACGATCGCCTGGTTTGAGGCGCAGGGGGTACACCTGAAAACCGAAGCGGATGGGCGGATGTTTCCGGTTACGGATACGTCGCAAACCATTGTTGATTGTCTTATCCACGCGGCTATAAGCGCAGGGGTTCAGATTCGCACCGCGACTCCAGTTAAATCCATTCGCCTCACTTCTGGGTTTCAACTCCAGTTAAAAACCGGGGAAATAATCGAATGCGATCGCGTACTTTTGGCGACGGGAAGTAATCCCCTTGGCTATCGCTTTGCTAAGGATTTAGGTCATTCTATCCAATCCCCGGTTCCCTCTTTATTTACGTTTACGATATCAGACCCACGCTTACAGGATTTAGCTGGAATAAGTGTAAATGATGTTCATATAAAACTACCAGAAGCCGGGAAAACTGTCAAGGAACAAACCGGACCCTTACTGATTACCCATTGGGGATTAAGTGGTCCAGCGGTCCTTAAACTGTCGGCTTGGGGGACCCGATTTTTCTACGATTGTCACTACCAAACTCCTTTAGTGATTAATTGGCTTCCTCAATATACTCAAGACTATCTACGCCAGCTATTACTATCGGTTAAATCTCAACTTCCGCACCGTCATATCAGCACGAGTTGCCCAATTCCGATTCCGAAACGGTTATGGCAACGTTTAATTAGCTACGTTGGTATTGACCAAAACAAACGCTGGGCAGAACTCTCGAAAAAAGCCCTGAATCAATTGGTACAAGAACTGAATCAGGGACGTTATCTGATTCAAGGAAAGGGTGTTTTTAAGGAGGAATTTGTTACCTGTGGTGGGATAAATTTAAAAGAGGTGAATTTCAAAACTATGGAAAGTCGCTGTTGCCCGGGGCTTTACTTTGCGGGTGAAATCCTGGATGTTGATGGAATTACGGGCGGATTTAATTTTCAGAATGCTTGGACAACGGCTTGGTTAGCGGGTCAAGCAATGGGCAAAATGTAGGGGCGGGTTTAGGAACTAAATTAGATATTTACCGATAACTGAACAACAAAACCCGCCCTCCCCACCGATAACTGAACAACAAAGATTGCAAGGCTTGTGTCCCTCAAGGTTTGCACTCCCTCATCCTTAGGAAAAACGCTATAATCTATAATCTATGTCTTCAAACTTGTGAGGATAGAAATATGTATAAAATCCTAATAGTTTCTGCCCTAACTTTGATAACATTTGCCGGGAATGCCGTCAATGGCATAGCCCAGACATCCCCGCGATCGCCCGCCTTATCTCCAGAAATAGATCCCGGATATTACATTGACCTGAATCGAGCGAAAAATCTAGCCCGACAAGCAGCTGAACGGATTAATGGTGGATTGAGGCAATATCGGGCTGAAGCGGCGATGCATGGTCCGGTACAAGATGCACCTTATACAGAGAACGACGATAATACCATAACATTTACCTTTAAAGGACGCCCTCCTGGTGCGAATGTGTTCACGGTAGAAACCAGCGTCACTGTCAATCAAACCAATGGCAGGGTAACGGTTAACTATAATAGACCGATTAGAAATTAGTTGAATCCTTTGCGAAAAACGTCCATGGCTTCACAATGAACCATGAACGATCAACTATGAACCCTTACAAAGATGAAATTTAGTGAACTGGTAGAAAAACTTCATATAGACAGCGATCGCACGAGTCTATTAGCTAATCCAGAGTGTGATCCAGAGGTTCAGGGGATCGCCCCCATTGACCAAGCCACCCACAGTACAATCAGCTATATTGAGGGGGCGAAGTTTGCGGCTAGGGTGAAAACCACTGAGGCGAGGGCGTTAATTTTACCCTTGGATGACGGGTTACAACAACAAGCCACAGAACGCGGTATTGCTTGGATTGGCGCATCGGAACCCCGACTATTATTTGCCCGGGCGATCGCGCTTTTCTATCAACCCTGGAAACCTGTACCGGAAATTCATGCTAGCGCTGTGATTCACCCAGAGGCGCAGGTAGGGGAGGGGGTTTATATTGGGGCGCATGTGGTGATTCAGGCGGGGGTGAGGATTGGTGATGGGGTTTGTATTCATCCGAATGTGGTGATTTATCCCGATGTGCAAATTGGCGATCGCACAATATTACACGCTAACTGTACCATTCATGAACGTAGCCAAATTGGGGCGGATTGTGTGATCCATAGCGGTGCAGTAATTGGGGCGGAAGGGTTTGGTTTTGTCCCCACGAAAGAGGGGTGGTTCAAGATGGAACAATCGGGATATACGGTTTTAGAAGATGGGGTAGAAATCGGCTGTAATACGACAATTGACCGTCCGGCGGTGGGAGAAACTCGGATTGGTCATCAGACTAAAATCGATAACTTAGTCCAAATTGGTCATGGGTGTCAAGTGGGAGGTGGTTGTGCGATCGCGGCGCAAGTTGGCTTGGCTGGGGGTGTGAATGTGGGGAATCGAGTAATCCTCGCCGGACAAGTCGGGATTGCCAATCAAGCTAAGATTGGAGACGGCGCGATCGCAACGGCGAAAACAGGGATTCATAATAATGTCGAAGCCGGGGCGATTGTCTCGGGTATTCCCGCTGTTCCCCATAAATTATTTTTGAAAGTATCCGCGATTTATAATCGGTTACCGGAAATGTATCAGACGTTAAAGGAATTAAAGAAAAACCAAGGGTGATAAGTAGTCAGACAAAAGAAAATGGCAGTGTATTAAGTTTTGCCAATCGCCCTCAAACTTTCCTGTTTGTTCTCTGTTCCCTTATTACCAAGGATTACCAATTAGGGTAAAGGAACTCCAAAAATAAGGATGGCTGTAGTTTTGGTTAATCGACGCCGGAAAATCGGAGGGTAAGAGAATACTACTCGTCGTCGTGATTAAGCGATCGCCTTCTCGTTGCACTTCACCTCTAAGCATTGCCAGTTGTGCCTTTCGCAAGGCTTCAGCTTTAGTGGAACTTTGCTTAAGGTTTTCGTAAAATGTGGTCATTAGTCCCAGTGTCCCCTCATCGCTAACATACCAGAGACTGCCTAGGGCTGACTTGACCCCAGATTGTACCGCTAACCCCGTAAATCCTAACTCGGCTTCCTCATCTCCTAACGCCGTGCGACAAGCACTTAAAACCAACAGTTCCACCGTCGGTTTATGCCAATCTAACTGCCACATCTGATCCAGTTTGAGTTTATTATTGTCCCACAACTGAATGTAAGAGTTGGCAGGTTTCCCTGGTTGAAATTCGGCATGGGTGGCTAAATGCACAATACCATACGCCACTTTTCGGCGTGCTTGCTTGAGATTATTTAAGGTAAACTCTTCATTCAGAAAGGATTCACCTTGCCACACTTGATCAGCAATCACCTGTAACTCAATGGGAACACCAGGTAAAGATGCCTTATCCCGAAATGTTGAAGCCCCCATTGCCAACACCGAATCATCTCTGACATCTTGATAACGAGTATCGGTGAGACTGAGGCTAGGCATTAAGCCGACACTATAGTTTTCAATGATAAACTGATCCCCATCATACAAGGCAGCAATGGGTATGGAACGCAATCCCGTATCCATAACAAATGCCAAATGCTTGATGTCTTGCGCGGCTAAATCAGCGGCTATAGGTTTAATCAACCATTGATACATCTGGTAAGCGGGTGGCAGATAGTTCTGGTCATCTATTACGTTGGTTACCGTGCGACGAAATTGATCTGCCATTTCCAGGACTTCCGCTCTGGTTACATTAACCGATCGCCGAATCGGTTGTCCATCAGCAGAAATGAGAATTAATTCCAAGCGATCGCTCGGTTGCGGGGTTAGCGATCGTAATAAACTGGTATTATTGGGTGCAACATCTGCACCTTCAGGCACAGAAGTAATTGTTTGCGGGGCAAATACCACATAAATCACTGCCGACTTCACCCCTGTCGCCGCTTCATTATCGCGTAAGATTTCTCGCGCTTGTTCTAAAGTAATCCCCGCCCGTTTCGCCCTGCCAAAATATTCCTCATAATCGCGACTGAATAAGTTATCAATCTCCATCACCCCAGATTCGTCCTTTTCAATCGGGGATTGACTTTGATTAGAATCAGCGGTGGTTAAATCAACGGGGTTAACTGGGATATCACGGGTATCATCAACGCTAATAATCTGAATATTACCTTCAGTGTGGGTAAAGGGAAAGGATTGGAAAGGGGCGATGGTAAACTCACCACTGGTAATGGCAGCAGCTGTGCCGTTAGTTGTGGCATCCCCCACATCAAAGGGAATAATTCCGTCTCCCCCATGACGAATCGTGATATCACTGCCACCATTTCCACCTGCCGTAGAAATGCTAGTTTCCCTACCATTGTGGGAAAAACTACCCGTTGCCTGAAAGACGCGATCGCTCTCTATCTCAACATTACCCCCTCTACCATTACTCCCCCCCTGTGCGTTAATTGAACTTACCCGAATATAGTTCTGGGGATCAAGACTAACGTCACCGCCATCGCCGATATTGCCACTGGAATTGATTTCTCCTGCATCAATACTCACCTCAGCCTCGACCACAATATCACCACCCGTCGCCGCCGAGGAATTGAGATTACCACTATTGACTGCATCCTGATGGCTAGTGAGACGAATATCACCGCCAGCCGTCATAATATTACCCGTCTTTAGAGTATTACGAGTTGTCAGTTCAACCGCCCCCCCAGACGTTTGCACATCTTGCAGATTAATTGTGTCAATTCCTGTCGTATGCTTTAGACTAGCCGCCCTAATCAAAGCATTCGCCGTGAAGTTATTGGCATTAAAAATAGTCAGATTCCCCAGTGGCATTGTTTCACCAACACTATCGGCAAACGCGATATTTCCCATTCCCGCCGCCGCTAGGTTTAGATTAGCCAAACTCCCGTTACCGTTGAGCCTATTATTAAACCGGATATCACCGCCATTTGTCCTCAGGAATGTATCGCCATTTAGGATGGTTGGAGCATTAAATTCAATCGTACCATTTGCTGTTGTAACCTCACCCGCGAAATTCAGCGGATTAGCACCATTGAGTTGAAAATTGTCCGTGAGATTAATCCGGGCTGTTGTCGGGATATTCAGATTACCACTAAGAATTGTTAGATTGCCAATTGGGGTTGTACTCCCTATCGTTTCAGGTAATTTAACTGTACCCGTTTCCGCGATTAGGTTTAGGCTTTCCGTTCCATTTCTCCCATTAATTGGATTGAGCAAACGGACATCACCCGCACTCGTATTCAGACGACTATCACCCGTCAGCGTAACCGCACCATTTAAATCAATCGTGCCAGTTGTTGTGGTAATTGTCCCAGCCAGATTGACTGGATTTGTGCCATTTTGCTCCAATCCTCCCGTCAAGTTAATCGTAGTGGCGAGATTTAAACCTCCATTAATCGTCAGGTTATCCAGTGGGGTACTATTGCCAATTAGATTATCAAAGGTAATACTATTCGTGCCAGCAGACAGTTCAAGGTTATAATTACCGTTAAGCGTGTTGTTAAACAGAATAGTACCTGCACCACCTGTATTAAAGACAGTATCGCCAGTTAGAGTAATTGGTGCATTCAACTCCAGGCTACCGTTCGTCGTTGTAATTTGACCCGCCAACTCCACCGCTTCGGTGATATTTAATTGTAATCCGCCCTCTAGGTTAAGTTCGATGGTTTCCGGGAGAGTCAAGGTACGACTAGAGATCGTGAGATTGCCGATCACGTCAAAGTTAGCGGTTTGTGCGATAATTCCATCGCCACTTAACCCCTTATGTTCAATCGTCAGATGATTGGTGTTGATGATACCCTCTAGAGTAATAGTACCGCTTTGATTATGGGTTAACCCCTCACCTGTATTCAGGGTAATATTAATATCTCCCTCACCTGTATCTAGTGTTATTCCATCTGCCAATACGATTTCCGCGTTGCCCATATCTCGCTGGGCATCAACCACTCCATTTGCCAGAGTTTCGTTTGCGATTAGGTTTAAATCACCATTATCTGTAAAAATATCAGCATTAATCATAATGCTGCGTCCGGCTTGAAACGTGAGATCGCCCCCATTGCCGCTAGGATTATTGATAATCAGGGGATTATCGAGAGTAATAGTAATATCATTATTGGCTTGCAGCACAACGGCTGTACCCGTATTCAGGGTGCGTTGTAAAAAGAAGGGAGAGAATGTTACCGAATTACCAGATAAGTTAGCAAATGTTAGATCAGTGGGAACGCCGACGGTTACTCGACCATTACCTTCGTTGGCAAATTGTACCCAAAACTTCTGATTAACTGGGTCATTAACAACTGTACCCAAACCTGAATTTGGCTGGCGACTGATAATACTATTGTCATCGCTAACTTGATTTGTACCATCCCAGCTTTGTCCGGTACTTCCATCTACCCAGGTAACGGCTCCTCTGTTATTGTTCCAGTTAGGACTGCTGACAACATAATTACTATTGTTTAATTCAACAACGCCACCACTACCCACTTGGTCATTCGCCACGTTTCCCACTAAACTGTTGAGTTCGCTTGCCTGACCAATAATTTCAGTTGTGCCATCGCCCCAAGTAACGGCACCCCGGTTATTATTCCACTCTGGGCTACTAATCACATAATTCCCATTACTCAGGGCTGTAAAACCGCCACTACCTATCCGATCAAAGGAGGCTGGAGTGCCAACCAAACTGTTAGTCTCACTTACCACACCAATAATCTCGGTTGTGCCATCGCCCCAAGTGACAGCGCCCTGATTATTATTCCAGTCAGGGCTGCTGACGACGTAATTGCCATTGGCAAGCGCAATAACACCTTCAATCCTCGGAGAAGGAACAAAGCCCATCGGGGGGACACCATTACCAACTTGATCACCGGATGTACTCCCGACTAAACTATTGATCGCACGAACCTGCTCATTGCCCGTTTGCAGAGTACCATCCCGCCAAGTCACCGCTCCTCTGTTATCGTTCCAGTTCGGACTGCTGATCACATAATTCCCGTTAGTCAGGGCGGTAACACCCCCACTACCGATGCGATCTTGGGCAAGGCTACCAACTATACTGTTATCTAGTCTTACTGAACCCGTGGTCAAACCGTTAGCATCGACCCAGGTGACGGCTCCCACATCCTGAACTGCCCCATTGTTCCACAGGGGGCTACTGACCACATAATTGCCATTAGTCAGCGCCGTAACGCCACCACCACCAACCTGATCATCAGTCTGAGTACCAATCAAACTGTTATTCGCACCTACGACTCCTGTTATCCCCGCCACACCATCACCCCAGGTGATGGCTCCTTCATTTGTATTTAGACT
This sequence comes from Coleofasciculus sp. E2-BRE-01, assembly GCF_040221695.1. Classification (NCBI taxonomy): domain Bacteria; kingdom Bacillati; phylum Cyanobacteriota; class Cyanophyceae; order Coleofasciculales; family Coleofasciculaceae; genus Coleofasciculus; species Coleofasciculus sp. E2-BRE-01. The sequence continues at coordinate 28,217 of NZ_JAVKEA010000140.1, forward strand.
TGTTGGATCATCAGATCTAGTTGTATTGGGATCATCCCAAAAGGGGCTGTTGACGACATAATTTCCGTTTTCCAGCGCAGTTACACCGTCAAAACCATTTTCGACCAATCCGACAAGATTATCTTCGCTACCAATTAAGCTGTTGCTCGCATCCACTTGTCCTTGAGTAGTCCCAGTCGTGCCATCACCCCAAGTTACAGCACCCTGACTGTTGCCCCAAAATGGGGAGTTGACTACATAATTGCCATTATTTTTGAGAGCCGTAACACCACGACTACCAACTCTGTCTCGAAGCTGAGTGCCAACTAAACTGTTAGTCGCATTCACCTCTCCAATAGTCTGTGTTGTGCCATCACCCCACGTCACCGCTCCTACATCCATAACCCCTGTAACGTCATTGTCCCACCTTGGACTAACAACCACGTAATTTCCATTACTTAAGGCTGTAACACCACCACTCCCCACTTGATCATCTGTCTGAGTGCCAATTAAACTGTTGGTTGCATCAACAACCCCACTAATTCCCACAGCGCCATCAACCCATGTTACTGCCCCAGCATTTGTAGCGCCTTCAACGGTATTGTCCCACTGTGGACTAGCGACTACGAAATTCCCATTACTTAAGGCTGTAACACCACCACTCCCCACTTGGTCATTCGTTTGACCCGTCAGTGTGCTAAGTAATGCCCCGGTTGAACCGTTGAACAGATAAACCGCACCCGCATTATCTCCACCCAAGTTATCCTCTGGCTTAGTGACTGCCACATTCCCCGTACTCAATGGCGCGATCGCATCACCAAATCCAGAACCATTGTCAGCGTTCGGATCAACAAGGTCAAACTGAGGAATAGCGCCTACACTATCGTCAATTATGATATTTTTTGGATCGAGTAACAGCGTCCCAGCCAATCCATTTACAGCCCCCACATCAACAAGACCTGTGATCGAGAGTGTATTTTTACCCGATACTTCCACAAAACCGCCGTCACCGCTAATGACACCACCTCGCGCCTGAATCGTACCGGAAAATTGAGTGTGTTGGTCAGACCAAACAATCGCCCGTCCTCCATAGCCTGTAGTTAAGGCGTTGGCGTTTAAACGACTGCTATGATTAATGATGGTATTTTGGGCATTAATGGCATTTGACGTTTGTCCCTGAAAATCACCACCGACTAAAATCTCTCCACCGCCACTGTTACCACTAACATCAATATCAGTCGCCAATAACTGAACCGTCTCAGCAAATAAATGGACGGTACCGCCCACTTCTCCTGTCGCCTCAATGTCACCTGAAGTGGTTAAGACTGTATCAGCATTACCCTTAAATTCAATTACCCCTCCCTGTTGAGAACCATTTGCCCGGATTGTCGCGCTAGCGGTTTGAATGACTGTGCCTGTAGAATTAACCTGAATTTCCCCACCATTTCCCTGGTTCCCGGTTGCACTCAGTTGTCCCGTGTCCAGGAAATGATCAGTTTGAACCTGAATATTACCCCCATTCGCCCCATCAGCCATAATTTGACCGAGGTTATCCACCCTAGAACCAACGACATGAATTGAACCCCCCTGATTCGTATCGGTGGTTGATACTTGCCCTTCGTTGACAAGTTGACCGCTATTCCCCGTCAGTAAAACAGGTAAATCGAGGGGATTAATGGGCAATTGCTCCCCAGTGGCGGAGCGAGGGGGTGTAATCTCTAACGTGAGGGGGCTTCCCGGTTGACTGATTCTGAGCAAATTCTCGCCCGGTACAGCCGCGATCGCAACTTGTCCTCCTGGTGCTGTCAGTTGCCCTGTGTTGGTAATACTTCCACCTGCTAAGGTTAAAGTCTGACCTTCTCCCACCTCTAAATTGCCGTGATTAATAATCGCAGCCGATTCAGCCAAGTCAAACGCTAAGCTAGTCGGAGTCCCGATTAAATTTTGATAATTAGTCTCACCAAACGCATTAAACCAATTCTCCGAGCCAAAGCCAATCCCCGTCGCCGTGGTTGCGGTAAATGCCGCCGGAACATTAAGTTGGGCATTAGCGCCAAAAATGATCCCCGCCGGATTCATTAAGAATAGATTAGAATTTCCGCCAGTGACCTGAATTAGACCATTAATTACAGAGGTATCTCCGCCAACTACCCGTCCCAGAATGTTGCGAATTTGGGGATCGGAGATAAAGTTGGCAATTTGATCGGGGGAGAGTCCAAATTGATCAAAGCTATGGAAAAGATTTGCGCCATCTCCCGAAAGCGTTCCACCGTGGATATCCCAGCGGTTTCCCTCTGGGGTGACAATAGTGTCAGTACCATCGGCGGCTGGGGTAATGGGTTGAGCCTGGGCTGGGGGAACCAAGTCCAGCCAAGCTATCGCTGATTGTAAGGTGCGATCGCGCTTAGGAAACCGTCCTGTTTCGGGAAAATTTAGGTAAGGCATTACCCCGGTGAGAACAACACCGACAAACAAACAGCGAATGCACAATGAGATAGGTTTCATCGCTAGTCCCCCAATCCGGTAGAACTTGCCAAATCCAGCATACTTTATATTCTCGTCTCAAAAATAATGGTTCAGGACTTAGCCTTCGCGATTTCCCTCCAGTCTACAGAGACAGGGTATGGCGAAACTCAGTTATCTTCAGGAGTTTTACTTGCTAACTCTAGTTTGACGAATTTTCTTTAAAAAAATAAAAATATCGACGCCACGTTGATAGGGTTAAACCTTAAACTTTGTAACAAAATCTTCTTGACGGTTTGGTAAACTTTGGCTACATTACTATGTCATTAAGCTCTAAAGAAAACTAATGGAGTCCTGAACCCCAAGAATGATTACATCATTTCCCGCCTTTTTGTTAGGACGACAGGAAGCAGAGGGAAGTTTTAGCGCAACGTTACCTTATGGAAAACTTGAGGAATTTATTATGACAACACCCCTTATCGGTCAAATTGCCATGGTTGCTTTTGATTTTGCCCCCGATGGTTGGTATCTTTGCGATGGTACACTATATGACATAATAAGTGACGAAAACGACATTCTGGCTTCAATCTTGGCAGGAAAGTACAATCAGCCTGGTGATCCAACACAAGGTGCTTTTCGCGTTCCTGATTTGAGAGGTCGCGTTCCTCTGGGGATAAACCCGATGGCAGGAAATAGTGATAATGATCGCAACTCCTATGGCTTGGGTGATAAAAGTGGAACAGAGCAGGTTGAATTAACTCAAGCGAACTTACCAGAAATTCAAATGAAATTAAAAGCGACGAATGCTGACTCCAACGAAACCAGTCCAAGTGGATCTGCCCTTTTGTCGAAACCGAGAAGTAGCATCTATGCTACTGGAGCGACTAATTTCGTGGAAATGGACTGTATTTCTAGTATCGGTAGTAGTGAGAACAACGCCCACAATAACCTGCAACCCTACTTAGCGATTAACTTTATCATCGCTTACCAAGGAATCGATCCACGCCCCTAGTGGTATGACCCCGCTAAAATAGGGCTTTGTTTGTAGTGAGTACTTTAGTACTCTAATGCCTAGCTGAAGAGGGCTGAAGCCCTCACTACGAAGCCAATCTATATCAGTGTTTCAGATTAGTTAACGCTGAGTTATTTTTTTCGTCAATCTCGAACCAAACCCCACTACTCCCAGTGTAAAGATACCTAGAATCGAAGCAGGTTCAGGAACTTCTGTTGGGGGTTCTTCAAACGCTTCTCCTACCTCAATGTTGTCAATAGCAAAGCTATTAACCTGAAAGCCAGGTTCTTCACTGGGATCATCAGAAACAGGTGCATCTATCCCTTTAAACTCAACGCTATTCAAGTTACTCCACTGCTGCTCAAAGGTTACGGTTTGAAAATCCTCTAGAGGTCCACTTCCATCAGTAATACCATCAAAGGAGATTAGTTTGGTGATTGAACCGCCTCCGGCTAAAAAGCCAGTTAATTCAACCCTTTTGGCTTGATCACGAGGTACTCCCCATTCTGCCAAGTCCAAGCTGAGTAACGAAAATGGAGTTCCGTTAACTTGAGACATGATGACAGGATTTATAAACGGCTCCTCTGTGTCGTTGTCTACTAAATTCCGGATCACAAAATAGGTGCTGTCATTATGTGCCTCAAATACATTATTAGCTAATGCATACTGAGTTTGTTCACGGGGGAGAGTGGGCTTAAACAAGAAATTTTGCGACGTTATCGAGGAGAAAACATCTTCATTATCATTAGGTTCAATCGCATTATCTTCAAAATCAATAACCAGTGCTTGGGCGGCTGGACTGCTTAATACGGCAATTAACGTAGCCAAAGCTGTCGTTAGTGATAATTTGCCAATGACCTTTGAATGAGCCATGATGAAATGTATGTCCAAAAAAATTCAAACTGAGTTGTGGAGATGCCTAGCCCTGATGGAAATAAAAAAATTGAATGTGTGGCAAGTCAATAGTCAAGCTGTTTTATTGTCTGAGAGATTATCCAGCTTTAATCTCGAAATGTCCTTATTGTTTATAATTGCATCTTGCTAAGTCAAACTACAAGCGTTATAGCCATGATTTACGGAAAAAACATAATCGAGATGACTTAAATAAAGTAGTGATAAACTTTGCTGCAAGTTTAAAACTAGATCAGGAGTTAGATCGGACATTGTGCCGCAGCCGTTAATCGCCTGCTGGTCGAATCCATTTTTATTTTTCCAAAAACTTTTAACTAAGACTTCTTGGACTTTAGCTCTTAGCTAGACTCTAAAGCCTTGCAACCAACTGTTGTCAGAAAAGCTATCAACGTCACTGTCGGCTTTTCTTTTATTGAAAGAATATTTATATCATAATGGAATGTAAAGAGGTATAAACGTTGCTCAACAGAGACGAACTAGCAGCACCTTGGATAAGGGTATAATTTTACCTTCATCCTTTCATCCCCTCATTCCGGAATTCTGGAACTTAATTTTCGTTTTCAGGATAATTACAGCAGATTTGGTGGTTGATGAGGTACAGTCTCTAAGCAAGATCCCCGACTTATTCGAGAAGTCGGGGATCTGTCTGTGTACCTCACTTGAAAAGCGCTGTATAATTACTTATTTATATTTGACAATTTTACTTGTAAAAGGTAAAATTAATGCCGCTTTTCAAAACAAGACAGCTTTTCTCCCTTTATTTCCAGGGATTGGAGCGATTTAAACACCCACACCCCACACCCCACACCCCACACCCCACACCCTACCCACTATCAAACCTTGGTAACCGTTTCCACCTCTACATCTTTCAACTGCTCCAAAGACTGCCAAACGGTTTGCAACAGTGATTCTAACCCTTTTTGAGTCACGGCTGAAATTTGGAACACGGGTATATGGGTTAAGTGATTGAGTTCAGTCGCCAGCAGTTCTACCGTCTCTGAATCAACCGCATCTATCTTATTCAATGCCAGAATTTGAGGACGTTCTGACAATCCCCGTCCATAAGCCTGTAACTCGGCTTGAATGGTTTGGTAATCGCCAATCGGATCATCAGCCGTAGCGTCAATTAGGTGCAATAATAAGCGCGTGCGTTCGATATGGCGGAGAAAGTCATACCCTAACCCCGTTCCCAGATGCGCTCCTTCAATTAATCCCGGAATATCGGCAAACACTGTACCATCACCTGTGGGTTTACGAACCACACCTAAATTGGGTACTAACGTTGTAAACGGATAATCGGCAATTTTCGGGCGTGCAGCAGAAAGGGCGGCAATTAGGGTAGACTTACCCGCATTGGGTAAACCAATAATTCCCACTTCTGCCAGTAATTTCAACTCTAAACGCAAGCGGCGATACTCTCCAGGGAGTCCGGGTAAAGCATAATCAGGAGCGCGATTGCGATTGCTCAAAAAATGCTTGTTCCCTAATCCTCCCTTACCTCCCTTAGCCGCGCAAAAGATTTGTCCCGGTTGGACTAAATCCCCGATAATTTCCTGGGTATCTGCATCATAGATAACTGTACCGCAGGGAACTTGAATTGTGCGATCGCGCCCATTAGCACCCGTTCGATTATTTGGTCCCCCACGTCCCCCATTGTCGGCTTGGAAGCGGTGGGCATATTTGAAATCCAGTAGGGTTTGCAGGTGTTCAGCCGCCACCAAAATCACATCTCCCCCGCGTCCCCCATTCCCACCCGCAGGTCCTCCCGCAGGCACATATTTCTCCCGCCGGAAGGCGACAATCCCATCGCCGCCCTTCCCAGCTTCTACTTCAATTTCTGCTTGATCAATAAATTGCATGATTTGTCATTTGTCATTTGTCATTCGTCATTGGTCATTTGTCAAAGACGTCTTACGTTTAATCTAGTCGGGGCGGGTTTAGTTACATCTGGGTGAGGGAAGAAATGATAGTAGTGAAACCCGCCCCTACAGACGAATCATGGCACATCTCTACACTAAAAATATTTCGAGACATCTTCGCCCCGTTCATCTGCCAGATAGGATAATGCTCGGAAGCGCAAGCCGACTAACTGATCATAGAGTGGATTGAGCTTACACATGGCTGGAATGTGGGCGACTTTGCGACCAAATAGGTTGACATCTCGTTCAAACGGACATTGAGAGGGGATAATATTACAAACAAATCGGGCAACTCGTGGGTCATGAACTTCCATCCCGTCCAGCCATTTGCGTAGAGGATGCAGAATATCTGAATGGGGATGGGGAGAGGTTCCTGGTTGCTGGGCGTCTTGGTGGACAACATCCGGGGTATCCGTTCCCTCACCATCGTAAAGGGTATGCCGCAGGGCATTCAATGCCTCGATTTGCAGTCCCAGCGCTTCGCAGAATTCTTGCAGAACATCTGCTTCCTTCACCGAGTAGATACCATCTGCCATCGCTACCATGACAGCCGTTCTGATAAAATTCTCGGCAGTATGCTTGTTGTGACCTAACGCCGCAGCCAGTTCTTCGGCAGAAATAGTTTGTTCAACCGACTGGGGATCTTTATCCACCACTAGGAGTTCATGAGTCAGTTGAGAAACGATCTCTTTTTCTTCGGGATCAAAGTGACCATCAGCCCAAGCCACGGTACACAAGCCGCGCAGCCAAGCTGAAATTTGGTCTTCAGTGTAGGGAGATTGAGTGACAGTCGTCATATTTATCTAGCAGGAACTCGACGAACATGATTGGAAGAGTAAACCTTGGCAGAGTCCTAACAGGTTTTAAACTGGGAGACTAAACGACTGAGGTTTAGGGATAACGGCATTACCCTACCAGGGTTGGAACTGTTTCCACTCTTAATCTTAACTACTACGGAAGATAAGTTCTGGTTACTATCGGCACAATCAGGCTGAAACGATTGGTAATTATTGAGTTCAAGGGGTTGCTGCCGTAGCCATATACCTGGGGGAAGTAACTGTAACTAAAAAGCTGGACACTGTGGACTGGTCGAGTGCCGACACCGCCAGAGTGAAACAGGAAGCCATCCGGATAATGTCTAACAAGATCCAATTTTGTCTAGCTTTGTCCAAGTGTTGTAGAACGGCGCACTCATCAAGCAGGATTCGCATAAGCTATCAGCATTTCCTTTGCCAATTCAAGAGCTGCGATCGCTTGCTCACGCCGAACACTGGGAAAATGATCTAAGAATTCATCGAGTGGATCGCCAGCTTCGAGATAATCGAGCAACGTTTCAAACGGCTCAGGTGAGCGATCGCGGTTTACAGTACAAGCGATGGTGCAGGCTCTCTCGTGATTTATCCGAGGGATGAAACCGAATTTCGACAAACTCAATTGCCGCAAGGCGTCCAGCAAGCGCAACTTTAGTTGCGAGTGTATTTTTTTTCTGATTCTACTCAATTAATAGTGTAGTATAATATTAGCAAACGTTGTGTATGATCGAGCAAGTGTTTAATCTAATTTACGAGTTTAAGCTAAAACCAACTACCGCTCAAGTAGCCACTTTTGCTGAGTGGCTAGAACAATGTCGTAGAGTCTATAACTATGCCCTTTGTGAGCGGAAAGATTGGGCAAATTCCCGTAAGTCTCCAATAAACGCTTGTTCGATCAAATACGAGTACATTATACCAGCGGATGCACCAGCACCCAACTATTCCAGTCAGTGCGAAAGTCTCACTCAGGCTAAAAAGAATATCCCTGCACTTAAGCAGGTACACTCACAAGTGCTACAGCAAACCCTTAAGCGTTTGCAAAAGGCATTTGAGGGAATGTGGGAGAATGGGCGAGGGTTTCCACGGTTTAAGAAAGCGGGTCGGATGCGGTCATTTGTTTTTCCATCAATGGGAAAAGATCCCATTCAAGGGAGATATGTCAAATTCCCTAAAATTGGGCGGGTTAAATTCATACAATCCCGTCCAATTCCCGATGATGCAATTATTAAACAAGCACGAATCGTCAGACGGGTATCCGGCTGGTATGCACAGTTAACCTTACAATGGAAAGTAGATGTGCCTGAAATCAGTCCGACTGGTACATCACTGGGAATAGATGTCGGCTTAATGCACTTTGCCGCCGTGTCTAATGGGCGAACGTTTCCCAATCCACGACCATTTAAACATCTAGAAGGCAAGCTTAAATCGCTGCAAAAGAAGGTGTCTAAAAAGCGTCCAGGGTCAAACAATCGCGCCAAAGCACAAGCCAAAGTGTCACGACTACATGAGCGAATAGCTTGCCACCGCAAAAACTACCATTGGGAGTTAGCCCATAACCTTTGTGATTGGGCGGATATGATATTTGCCGAACAACTCAACTTGAAAGCGTTAGGTCGAGGCTTTTTAGCTAAACACTGCCTAGATGCAGGGTGGGGTCAGTTTCTAGATATCCTATCTCAATGTTGTTTTAAGCGGGGTGTGTACTTCCAGAAAGTACCCGCAGCCGGAACAAGTCAGACTTGCCCCAACTGTTTAGAGGATACAGGTAAGAAAAAGCTCTCTCAACGGGTACACAAATGCCAGTATTGTGGGTATGAATGCGATCGGGATGTAGCATCCGCTCGCATTATAGAAATTAAAGGACTGTTAACCTTGAGCGAAGTCGAAAGGCAAGCCGTGGGACACACGGTAGGTAAGCTTTCTGAGGGTAAAGGTTTCATCCGAGAAGATGTAAAACTCTGCCTCCCTGTGACGGAAGAATCACCCGCGTTTTAACCGGGTGAGTGTCAAACTATGATCGACGCTGGATGCTCGTGGATGAAAAGGGTAAGTTTCTCACCCAGCGTCAGTTTCCTCGCATGGCGTTGATTCAAGTGCGGTTGGACGAGAACGAGTTAGTCGTGGAAGCACCCAAACAGCCCAGCTTATCCATTCCCCTAGACTATGAAAGTGACCATCGCCTCCCGGTGCAAATCTGGAATGATATCTGCCAAGCTATGCCATTGGATAAAGAGTTCAGTCAGTGGTTTAGCAAATTTCTCGACATTCCCTGTCAGTTAGTCTATATGCCAGAGGACTCCATCCGCCCGATTAATCCAAATTATGCTAATCCCAGCGAATCGGTTAGTTTTGCCGATGGATTTCCCTTTTTACTCATTTCTGAAGCCTCGTTGCACGACTTAAACCAACGGTTAGAACAAGCTGTTCCCATGAATCGATTTCGTCCTAATTTAGTGGTTTCTGGCTGTGAAGCCTATGCCGAAGACAGTTGGCGTCAAATTCGCATCGGTGCAATTCCCTTTCGCGTGGTTAAACCTTGTTCTCGATGTACGATTACCACAGTAGATCAATCTCAGGGTATACGAGGCAAAGAACCGTTAGCGACATTGGCAAACTATCGGCTGCGGAATGGGCAAATCTTTTTTGGGCAAAACGTGATTCAAGAACAGTTGGGAACACTGCAAGTAGGGGATAAGGTGGAAATTGAGAGTTTTGGTGAAAGGATTTGACGGCATTTGTACGTTAAGCTAATGGAGAGCCACAGAAGCTGCACGTTCTAGATATGGTCAATTCACCGCCCATTATATCCACTGTTGCTACCGATACTTGGGTTGAAGCCAACTGGGAAGATTTTCTCACCTTTGCTGATGATCCCACCTTAGCCAGTGGCAGGTTTTATTATGATCAGGGTTACATGAGGATTGAAATGGCTCCACTCGGTTCGGCACACGGTCAGGACAACTCCATTCTCTCTACGGTGATTGTCTTGTATGCCACCATTAAAAATATTCCCATCAAAGAACTAACGAATACCAGCTTCAGGAAAGCCAGATTGCGAGAATGCCAGCCAGATATTGCCTTCTACATCGGTAAAACTATAACTTTTCCGCCTCATACTAATGCACCCGTTAACTTGAATGAACTTGATCCCCCAACGTTAGTGGTTGAAATTGCCGCTTCATCTTTGGAGGATGACACAGAGCGCAAACAAAAACTCTATCAACGTCTAGGAGTACGAGAATATTGGGTTGCCAATGTCAATGCTGGCAAGATAATCGCTTATTCTCTGTCCGCAACAAAGGCTGAATTGATTCGAGAATCTCAAGTCTTGCCGGGATTAGCGATTGATTTAATTGAAGAAGCTCTAAAACGTTCTAAAACTGAAGATGACGGCGCAGTTAGTCGTTGGTGGTTAAGGACTATTAGTGTTTAATGCGGTAAAAGTGGGAACTGTGATTTCGGTTGAAATTAAGGTTCAAATGCCGAACAGCTTACTTATACTCCAAAAGGGGTATTGATGAACAATTTAATAATTCCCACTAAAGCCCCGATTAGTAGAACGAGAAGAGATAAAGAATTAATTCCAAAACCAATACCGCGTTTTTCCGCCGCTGTATAGTAACCCCAGGCATAAATAATTCGCCCAATCACCCAAACCGCACCAATTCCCGCCCCCCAAATTGGACTAACAAACAAAGAGAATAACCATAAACTGGGTAAAAATAGGAGCAATTGTTCTGACGTATTTTGTTGCACGCGAAACACACGCTCAAAATTGACATCTCCTGAGATTTGAGGTGCAGGTACATTATATTTTGCCCTGGCTCGACCCACATTGATCGTGAGAACAAAGTAAACCAAAAGAGTGGCAATGGTGGCTAAAGCGGGAAAAATCAGTGGTTTCAGTTCAATCATTGTTAACTCCAATGGCTGATTGGGAAAAATATTTTTTTGTTGCTGATTACATTTTACTGATTTCTTCGATAAAATCAACTGCTCCTTTCGGAGATAAAAGTTTGCAGTAATGTTTATAGCTCAACGCCTCGAACAATAAATTTCCCGTTCTCAAATAAGGAGTCTCTAAACTATAGAGTTTATTGTTAATCTTTTGCCAAACAAGTTCGCCACGAGACCAGGCAAATCCGGTTAACTGTTGGCTTTCCCGATAATCTATAGTGATATCGGCAGCTTGATAGGCGTTTTTGATAAGATCATCAACATAATTGTATGCCCAGTTTAACGCCAGTTCGTTCATTTTTGAGTTAGATTGATGTTCCCCTAGAGAGCGAAACCCTAAATTAGCAGCATCAATGCGATGAGCTGTATTGACTTTGCACCAAATCTGTTCGTAATCAGCGTTAACTTCATTCACTGAAGGAAAATACGTGCTGGTGTAGATTTTGCCATTTTCCACCGTTGGCTTACTTTCCAGAAACTTGTCCAAACGGGTATAGATAGTATTGACGACATTATTTGGATTAATCGCATCGCGATGATAGTTTTCTATTATCCGTTGAGCATAGATACACCAATTGGTTCTGGCTTCTTCAAGAGTGGATGCTTCAAGTTTAGACATAGAATTAACGCCAATACTGATTGGATAAGACTGATCTCTCCTAGCCCACCTTTAAGATCCCCCTTCCGTCCCCCTTAAAAAGGGGGAGACCAAATGACAAATGTCAAATGACAAATGACGAATGACAAATGACAAATGACAAATGACACATGACAAATGACAAATGACAAATGACAACTATAACCAATTCCCCACCTCACAAACGGTGCCCAGTATACCGGATTCTGATACTTTTTTTCCTTTAATAAAGAAACTTGAACGCGGCGCAGGGCTTCGGCTTTCGTCAACGTTTTGTCGGTTAATTCTTGATAAAAACGAATCATCAAATTAGCCGTAGCCGCATCATTCACAAACCATAGCGTCGCCAAGGTACTACGCGCCCCCGCCCTTACCGCTACACCTGCTAATCCTAACGCCGCCCGTTTATCCCCTGTTGCAGTTTGGCAAGCACTGAGTACCAATAATTCAATGGGTTGACGATCGCCTCCAGCTCTGGTTTGCAATAAAGTGTTCAGTTGATTGATGTTGAGGCGATTATCCCAGGTGAGAATAAAGGTATCTTCCAGTTTAGAACTAAACTGACCATGGGTGGCGAGGTGAACCACAGGAAAGGGTACGGAATCAATTGCCTGTTCAATAGCGGTTGTGGTAAAGTCTTGATTCAGTAGCAGTTGACCGGAAACTTGAGCTTGAATTTGCTGCAATTCGGTTTCCACAAATGGTAAGGCAGGTAAACCTTGGCGCGATTCGGAAAGCCCGCCTGTGAATGCATAAATGTCGCCTCTTGTCAAGGGTTTGGGGTCTAAAAGTTGCAGTCCCGGCGTATAGGCGATCGCATACTTTTCAATCAGAAACTGGTTACCATCGTGAAGAACCGCCATGGGTAGATTTAGCAGGGGACTATCCAAGACAAAAACGAGGGTTTTCGCGCCACTGGCGGCTAAGTCTGACTCAATCGGGCGAATTAACCAATCATAAAGCTGTTGGGCTAAGGGTAAATATTCCTCAGATGTCGCCCGACGATTCCCCTCCTTTACCAAAATTTGCGCCCGAAAAATGTTTTGTAAGGATTCAGGGATAGTAATTAGGTGTCCGCGATTGGGTTCTACACTTAGGGGAGAAATCGCGGCTCGCAGTTGGCTAAATAGATTGGAGTCTTTCCCTTGAGGTAGTTGTGTCCCGAAATGACGCAGAGGTGCATCGGGTAAGGATACGACCACATCCAAGCGATCGCCTAATACAATTGGGTAAATTACGGCTGCATTTTGATCCACTTCGTCAATCACAATCCGGTTCGCATTTAAGCAATCTTCCCGGAAGAAATTGACTAATTCGGCTTGTTGCAGCGATTCTATCACATCGCGGGCTTGGGCTAAATCGTTTTGATCCGGATTATCGGTGGGTGAAGATAATAATAATCGCACCAATTCCCGATAAATTGGTTCCACGCGATCGCGAAACGAGAATTGTACCTGAGAATTAATACTCACCAAATCTCGACGTAACGATTCCAGGGTATTTACTGCTGCATTATACGCCGCGATCGCACCGTCTCGTTTTCCCTGTGCTTTCAGCAGTCGTCCTAATTGCCACTGCCAATTATAGGCAATATCGGGGGCGTTAATCGACTGGGCGATTACTAACGCTTGTTCGGTTAAGTCTTGCGCTTCTTTCCATTGTTGCGTTTGTTCATAAAGCGCCCCTAATTCACCCAAAGCGAGGGATTGACTGCGGTTGTCGCCAAGCTGTTTGGCTTGTTCCACGGCTATCGCCAAAGACTGGGCAATATCTGAGGTTTTAGCATAGTCCTGAGATTGCAGTTTCCTCAGCGAACCCGCTAAATTAATTCGTGCTTCTATTGCAGTACGAGACGCTGGGAGTTGACTAATTTGATTTTGCAACGATTGAATAAATGCTGGATCAGCAGAGAGGCTTGGTGTTGCAACGATGAGACTTAGTTGATTGAGTTGCGCTTGAATCCGAGTTGAGGAGTCACCTGAAACCGGATCAGCGGCTTGTTGATAATAATTGAGCGCGGTTTCGATTTGTCCTTGCGATCGCGCCGTATTTCCTAATCCCAGAAAGGCAGCACTAATCTGTTCGGGAGATTGAATCGCTTGTGCCACTTGTAAACTTTGGGTTAATCGTTTTTTGGCATCATCCATTGTCCCCACTAAGCGCAGTACATTTCCTAACCGTCTCAAACCAATCGCCTTTAGCGCCGAATCGGGTTGTTGTTGTAATCGAGGTTCAATTTGTTGCAAACTATCCAGGGCGCGGCGATACATCCCTGCCAATTGTAAGGCTTGAGCTTGATTAATTTGACTGTGCAGCAAACCGACTTCATCCTCGGTTTGAGTATAGCTATTGACCGCCGTGGTAAAACTATCTAGGGCGGCTTCTAGATTCCCTTGTGCCAAATACAATTGTCCTTGAACATTAAACGCCGCCCCTTGTAATGTCCAGGCGTCAGGGGTTTGGGCATTGTCGAGAAGTTGTAAGCTAGTGGTAATCGTATCCTGGGCATCCTGCCACTGTCCTAATTGTTGATAGGCTAAGGCTAAATTGGTCAATGTCATGGCTTGCCGTAATGTATCTCCCTGTGATTGGAAAGCATCGGCAGCTTGTTGTAACAGATTAATGGCGTCTATGTACTCTCCGGCGTCGTAGTGGGTTTTCCCCTGTTGCGTCATCGTTTGCGGAGAAATTGAATGTTGTGCGGTTGGGGGAAGAGTCGCTTGAGTAGCCGGGAGGTGAGTCAGGGTTGTGACACAGAAGGTTAAAACAGCCAGGAAAACGTAAATGCGGCTAATTTGGCGTTTAATCAGTTGTCGAAGGATTGGGAACATCACCCACGCCTCATCCTGTTTCAAGGGTTTGACTTTCGGACTATATCTCAATTATTGAACATACGTCACCCCTTTGACCTTCTGCCTTGTAGCCAACAAAGCAGCCTGTCCAACTAGACAAGCTGCTTCGGTCATGAACTATAGCAGATGGGTGAGGACTACATCATCCCCATGCCGCCCATACCACCCATGCCGCCCATGCCGCCCATGCCGCCCATGCCGCCCATGCCGCCCATGTCAGGCGCTGCGGGTTGCGGCTCAGGTTTCTCGACAACCAGGGCTTCGGTGGTTAGAACCATCCCGGCAATGGAACCTGCATTCTGAAGTGCTGAACGCACAACCTTAGCGGGATCGAGAATACCAGCAGCAATTAAGTCTTCCAGCTTGCCAGTTGCGGCATTGTAACCTATATTGCCTTGGCTCTCTCGCACTTTCTCGACAATCACTGCACCTTCAACCCCGGCATTATCTGCCATCTGACGCAGGGGGGCTTCTAAGGTTTTGGCGACAATATCCGCACCGATTTTCTCTTCAGCATCCAGGTTAGCTTTGATGCCATCAACTTTGGAAATTAAGCGAATCAGTGTGGTTGCACCGCCAGGAACAATCCCTTCATCGATCGCGGCTTTGGTGGCATTCAGGGCATCTTCAATCCGCAGCTTGCGATCTTTGAGTTCCGTTTCTGTGGCTGCACCCACTTTAATTACCGCTACACCACCAGCAAGTTTAGCAATCCGCTCTTGCAGTTTCTCTTTATCGTAGTCAGAATCGGTTTCCTCGAGCTGTTTGCGGATTTGGGCAATGCGCTTCTCCACTTCTGGCTTGGTTTCACCACTGGCGACAATAGTGGTTGAGTCTTTGTCGATAGTGATTTTCCGTGCCGTTCCCATCATCTCAGTAGAAGCGCTATCTAAGCTGAGACCAATTTCTTCGGAAATTAGCTGACCCCCAGTCAGAACCGCAATATCTTGCAGCATCTGCTTGCGGCGATCGCCAAATCCTGGCGCTTTGACGGCGGCGACGTTGAGAACTCCCCGCGCTTTGTTTACCACCAAGGTGGCTAAGGCTTCCCCTTCTACATCTTCAGAAATAATCAGTAGGGGTTTGCTAGCACGGGCAACTTTTTCCAGGATGGAAACTAATTCTTGGATGTTATTAATTTTTTTATCAGTAATCAGGATATAGGAATCTTCAAATTCCACAGTCATCCGTTCCTGATCGCTGACAAAGTAGGGGGAGAGGTAACCCCGGTCAATTTGCATCCCTTCCACGACTTCCAGTTCAGTGGAGAGTGATTTTGACTCTTCTACGGTAATTACTCCATCCTTGGTTACCTTGTCCATCGCCTCGGCAATCATTTGCCCGACTTCCTCGTCGTTCCCGGCGGAGACAGTGGCGACTTGTGCGATCGCGTCACCAACGACGGGTTGAGCCATGGACTCAATTTCTTTAACCAGATGATTAATGGTTTTCTCAATTCCTCGACGTACAGCCACTGGATTAGCACCAGCCGCAACGTTTTTGAGTCCTTCCCGAATCATCTCCTGTGCCAGAACGGTAGCGGTTGTGGTACCATCTCCGGCAATTTCTTTGGTCTTGGATGCGACTTCTCGAATCAGTCGCGCCCCTGTATTCTCTAAGGGGTCTTCTAGTTCAATATCTTGGGCGACGGTGATACCATCATTAACAATCTGGGGAGCGCCAAAGGATTTCTCTAGCAGCACATTCCGCCCTTTGGGTCCAAGGGTAATCCGGACTGCATCTGCCAGAGCATTGACTCCCCGTTCTAAGGCTCGCCGTGATTCTTCGTTAAACGAAACGATTTTTGCCATAGGGTTCCCAATACTTGCTCGTTACTCCATTAGCAAATTTAGCACTCTTGTTACGTGAGTGCTAATTCTGGTGCGGTTCGGTTATTACGGTAGAAGGCAGGAAGCAGGAGGTAGGAGGGTAAGAGGTGGTGTGGAGTCAGCGCTGAAACTCAGTCCCCGTTAGGATAGAGAGAGTCGAGTTGCCTTTAATCGTTATGACAGAAACCAAACCCCTTGACGAAATTATTCAACGACTGGATGCCCTTTCTCTAGAGCAGTTGTTAGAGGCTAGGACAAAAATCGATGCCTTGATTGAATCAAAATATTTGCTTAAAAGTGAAGATATCAGTGAAGACATTATAATATTAGCGGCTTGTCGGGATGTTTCGGTAAAAACTTACAAAAGAACCACTCCACAAGCTCCGATTTTTAATCAGAGCCTGTTTAATGAGAGCCTAGGTTCTATTCGCCAATCTTCATCCCCAGAAACAGAAGATGATTCCCTAAAGGATGTCATCGAACTGGTCAATGGCTGGATGGCTGATGAGTCGGGATACGACGAAGAAACCTATCCTCAAATTGAGGCGGGTCTAAATCATAATCGGTTATCCTTGTAAAACTCAGATGACTAGAGCTGTATTGTTAGATACTCATCCATTGAGTCAGGTTGTACATCCGAAGATAAAACCAAATGTCATCAATTGGTTGCAATCTTTACAAAATTAGGAAACAGCTTTACGGGTTCCAGAAATAGCCGACTATGAACTTAGACGCGAATTATTAAGATCTGGAAAACGAAAGAGTATTGATCGTCTCAATCAGATCAGCCAACCTCCCCGCTTTATCTTCCTGACTTCTTTGACAATGCGAAAAGCCTCAGAATTATGGGCGTGGGTACGAAACCAAGGTCAACCTACTGCAAGTAATGATAGCTTAGATGGCGATGTCATCCTTGTCGCCCAAGCAATCTTTCAGTTAGATAATTTTGATGAAGTGGTAATTGTGACAACAAACGTTAAACACCTATCGCGCTTTCAAGGTGAAGGGATAGGTGTTTGGGATTGGGAGCAAGCGCTCCAAGACTTAAGCTAAAGTTTATCAATTCGTCATTCGTCCTTTATCGGTGGGGAGGGCGGGTTTTGTTGTTCATTTGTCGGTGAGGAGGGCGGGTTTTGTTGTTCATTTATTGGTGGGGAGGGCGGGTTTTGTTGTTCCGTTATTGGTGAATAGCTGAATTTAGTCCCTAAACCCGCCCCTACAATTGTCCCTAAACCCGCCCCTACAATTGTCCCTAAACCCGCCCCTACAATTGTCCCTAAACCCGCCCCTATAATTGAGTTATAACCTATTCCTTCAACCATTGTAAAAGGTCAGATTCGCTGATCTGATTAATACCTAATTCTTGGGCTTTTTCTAATTTAGATCCGGCATCTTCACCAACCAGCAAATAGTCCGTTTTAGAACTGACAGAACTGGTTACTTTACCGCCAGCGTTTTGAATTAATTTTTTGGCTTCATCTCGTTTCAGTGTGGGTAAGGTTCCGGTAATCACAAAGGTTTTTCCCTGCAACGGTTGAGAGATGGCTTCCGCAGACGCTTCCTTGGGTTCACCCGCCAGTTTTACATTTGCTTCTCGCAGTCGATTGATTAAAGTCTGATTACTGGGAACTCGAAACCAATCATAAACTGATTGGGCAATTTCTGCGCCAATTCCATAGACGCTTTCAATATCAGTAACATGGGCTGCGGCTAATTGATCTACAGAGGGAAATTGTTGCGCTAAAATTTGAGCATTCACTGTACCCACATAGCGAATCCCTAAACCGTAGAGAACTCGTGACCAGGGTTGCGTTTTGGATTGTTCAATTTGATTAATTAATTTCTGGGCGGATTTTTCACCCATCCGTTCTAAATCGGTTAATTGATCTAAAGTGAGTTGATAAAGGTCAGCAACGGAATGGACTAAACCAGAATCGACTAGCTGATTCACCAGCTTTTCTCCTAACCCGTTGATATCCAATGCACCACGACTTGCCCAATGGTTGAGTGAACCTTTGACAATGGCGGGACAAGAGGCATTAATACAGCGCGTTACGGCTTCCCCTGGGGGACGCACAACGGGTTGATGGCACACCGGACAATCAGTAGGCATTTGTACGGGTTCAGCCTCCGGTGGACGTAATTCTGGAAGTACGCGCACGACTTCGGGGATAATTTCCCCGGCTTTGCGAACAATGACGGTATCGCCGAGATGCAGATCTAATTCCTCGATGCGATCGCGGTTATGTAACGTCGCCCGTGAAACCGTTGTCCCGGCTAGCTGTACGGGTTTGAGTTCCGCCACTGGGGTTAATGCGCCCGTTCGTCCCACCTGAACTGTAACCTTTTGCAGCAGTGTGGGGGATTCTTCCGCCGGATACTTGAGTGCGATCGCCCATCGGGGAAATTTTTGGGTAAAGCCTAACTGATCTTGCAGCGAAAACGAGTTCAGCTTTACTACCACCCCATCCGTCATGTAGGGTAAACTACGCCGTTGACTATCCCAATATTTATAATACTCCTCCACCTCTGCTAGAGACGCGCAACGTTTCCGATGCGGATTCACCCGGAATCCCAAATCCCGCAGGAATTCCAACGCTTCCCATTGAGACTTGAGAGTTGGTACGGTTTCCTGTTCCTCTGATCCGGGAAGATGTAAGGTATAGGCAAAGAAATCCAACTGTCTGCGATCGACGATTTTCGGATCTAATTGTCGCAACGTACCCGCCGCCGCATTCCGAGGATTGGCAAATAACGCTTCCCCGGCGGCTTCTCGTTCCCGATTAATCCCTTCAAAGACATCCAAGGGCAAAAACGCCTCGCCTCGCACTTCTACAATTGGCGGCGGTGTTTCCGTACTTAACCGTAAAGGAATCGAGCGAATCGTGCGAATATTCTGGGTAATATCTTCCCCCGTGACACCATCGCCCCGTGTAACTCCCCGCACCAATATACCGTCTTTGTACGTGAGTGCGATCGCGGAACCATCGATCTTCAGTTCACAGACATATTCTACATCCTTGACATCCGGTGCATAACGTTGCCATCGTTCTTGCCACTTCGCCAACTCCTCTAAATTAAACGCATTCTCTAAACTATAGAGGGGGATATTATGGCGAACCGAAGAAAATTCGGATGCAGGTTTCTCGCCCACGCGCTGCGTCGGACTATCCGGCGTGACTAACTCAGGATACTGGGTTTCTAAGTCTTGTAATTCCCGATAGAGTTGGTCATAGACAGCATCCTCCATAATGGGATTATCGCGGACATAATAAGCATAACTCGCTTGTTGCAAAAGGTTTCGCAGTTCTTGAACCC
Organism: Coleofasciculus sp. E2-BRE-01; assembly: GCF_040221695.1. Taxonomy (NCBI): domain Bacteria; kingdom Bacillati; phylum Cyanobacteriota; class Cyanophyceae; order Coleofasciculales; family Coleofasciculaceae; genus Coleofasciculus; species Coleofasciculus sp. E2-BRE-01. The sequence goes on from NZ_JAVKEA010000140.1 coordinate 47,907, forward strand.
GCTGTTTAACCTTCGTCATTTGTCCTTCGTCATTTGTCATTTGTCATTCGTCCTTCGTCCGTCGTCATTTGTCATTCTATAAAATCTTTTTCCCCATACTTCCAATCCCTCTGCGTCCCTGGAGCGCCAACCTCTGCGTCCCTCTGCGTTGAAAAAATACATAAGGACGTTTACCTGAACTGAACAACATCCAAAACTAATCCATTCATTTAACTTATTTTCAATAAAATTAAACAGTTATACTTAGTCAACAAGTGACTTGTCTAATCATCAAACAAAATACCGGATATCTCAATGTGGAAATCATCCATCGAATCACTCAACAAGGGTCGGATACAGAAGATTTCGCTTCTGTCCAATAGTAACCCAATTCTCTACTCAGAAATCATCCAGCTATGGCAGCATAACCCGGATTTTCGGACATTCTTCATCTCCCTACTCGCCGATGCTCCATTTTCCGCCTTTTTCTGGGAAACTCCGCCTATCACCGACGCGACAGTAAACCAGGTATTCGAGTTTGTTCTCGTCAATAGTCCATCCCTGGTAAATGTACAAGCTGATCCCAGTGATTTTGCTCGCCATTTTTCCGCCGCAGGTGAGAACGAGTCAATTGTGACATTCCCGAATCTGGGAAAGGATGCGTTGCTAGTTGTGCCTTGTCCACAAACCTCTATGTCTCCATACTGTCATCTGGCGGCTTTTATGCGTGAAGCACCCGAACATCAGCAGCACGCCTTGTGGCAAAATGTGGGGTCAGCGTTAGAACAACGACTGAATCCGCGTCCTACCTGGGTAAGCACCTCCGGGTTAGGGGTGTATTGGTTGCATATTCGGCTCGATTCACGCCCGAAGTATTACACGTACCAGCCCTACAAAGTTATTTAAACTTTACCCTGATATAAAACATGAAGACCAAAAATATCTGTCACCTAACAGATAAGAACCTAAGAGTGATTTTGTAGGGGCGACCCGCTTGTATCAATTAATAATACCAATCCACTTAATAGACTCGGGTCACCCTTTAATAGCCGATATTTGATCCAGGGCGACCCGATAAAATTAATCAATGGGCGGTGTTACTTTGGTGCGGCGGGTCGCCCCTACAAAGCCTCTTTTTTGATGATTGATAACCCTTGCCCACCCGACTACTCTGATTAAGCCCAACGATTGTGTCACACTATTCAAATATAAGTGCTAGACCAACCCTGAAATTGAGTAGATTCTCTGTTACCTGTGATTAAGACATGACTCAAACCAAAATTGATTTACCCCCTGCCTTTCCTGACCATACTCAACTACCCGAATCTGATGGTACGTTTGTGAAGAATTTCCAAGAACATCCTCAAAGCCTAATTTTGACCGATTCCATTGGTCCAGTTTTGCAGCAACTTCATCCTGATGGTGACTACGCTATTGGACAAGATTGCGGGATTTATTGGCGCGAAACCGAACCCCCAGAAAAAGGTGCAGAGGCTCCCGATTGGTTCTATGTTCCCAATGTTCCCCCATTACTGAATGGTGAAATTCGCCGTTCTTATGTTCTCTGGCGGGAATTGATGGCACCAATGATTGCCTTAGAATTTGCCAGTGGCAATGGAGACGAGGAACGAGATGCTACACCCTTATCGGTTTCCGCTGAAGGAGAAACCACTAAACCCGGTAAATTCTGGGTGTATGAACGGATTATTCGCATTCCCTACTATGGCATTTTTGAAGTCAAAACTAGAAAACTTGAAGTTTATAATTGGCTGAATTTTTCTTATCAAAAACTCCAACCGAATGAACGGGGTCACTATCCGATTACGCCCTTAGGAGTAGAACTGGGACTTTGGCACGGAACGTATCAAAATCAAACTCAATATTGGCTGCGTTGGTGGGATAGTGAAGGGAATCTTTTGTTAATTGGTGAAGAACGCGCCCAATTAGAATGTCAACGCGCCGAACAAGAACGTCAACGTGCTGAACAAGAACACCAACGTGCTGAACAAGAACGTCAACGCGCCGAACAAGCCGAGCAAAAATCGGCAAGATTGGCGGAACGATTAAGAGCCATGGGCATTGACCCGGATTCAGAATAGATAGAGTAGAGATGTCGTGGCGTGGCACACCTAAATTGATAGATTAAGGAACTGTAGGGGCGCAAGGCTTGCGCCCTTCCCGATACTGTCGTGGCGTACATCGTTTTGGTGGGGGCGCTTCCGGTTGTAGAATAATAGGGGAAATTTCCCGCCCAACAGGTTGAGTCTTCAGAAAATACAGGAGGAATGAACCGCAGATGCAGGAACACCAGGGTCATCCGAGCATCCACTCTCAAGACTGGTCATGGTCGCTTTGGTTTCCTGTACCCCTGTATCCTTATGGCAAACGACGCACTATCCGTGTGGAAGTGGTGAAGGATAGGATTTGGACGTTTGACCAGATTCAGGGGATTCTCTATGTGGTTGTCCCCATTCGGATGACGGTGATTAAGCTGGATGCTGGAGGGCTGTTGATTTATGCGCCTGTTGCACCAACGCCGGAATGCATCCGATTAGTTCAGGAATTGGTGGCAGACCATGGTGAGGTAAAATATATCATTCTGCCCACGGTTTCGGGGATTGAGCATAAAGTGTTCGTGGGTCCCTTTGCCCGCAAGTTTCCTCACGCCCAGGTGTTTGTTGCGCCGCACCAGTGGAGTTATCCGGTGAATTTGCCCCTGAGTTGGCTGGGGTTTCCCAGGAAACGGACTCATGTTTTACCCGCAGATAGTCGCCAAACGCCTTTTGCTGATGAATTTGATTATGCTGTATTGGGTCCAGTGAATTTGGGGTTGGGACCCTTTGCTGAAGTGGGATTTTGGCACAAGCGATCGCGCACGCTTCTGGTGACGGATACTGTAGTTAGTGTACCCGAAAATCCGCCTGCGATCGCGCAACTTGATCCCTATAAGGTAGTAGAGACGTAGCTCACCAGTTATCGAGTCGGCTCTCAATCTCATTCTGGATCGAATTAGGGACATTTGATAGGAAATTATAGCCTGTTGCTGCTTCCACCGCGTCAACGGATACTTGATAGTCTCGCCAGTCCATTCCAGCAACTTGATCCGAATTGGGTATCATCACCGCAATCAGCCGAGTGTTGTTCGTTATTCCCCGAACGCCCTGACCTGGACGATTTAGCACCGCCATCACTTTCCAAGTTTGCTGTGGCACTGTTATCTTACCTTGTAGTGTTGCCTTTGACCCTACACCCCCGGCAATGATGTAGAGTTCTTTACCTTGATTGACCAACTTTCGTGAATACTCTTCCAGTTCCCGCCATACCTCCCGATTATTTTGTGGAGCTTGAGGAATGATGTTCGTCATTAGGAATGTAGCACTGTTATCGTCTGGAGTACGAGTGCGATCGCCAGAAGGTATCAAGTGTCCCCGATCATAGCCGCTGCCTATGTAGTCAGTCGGTCGCACCTGATACCATCCGGATGGTAGCGCGGTATCAGGACGAAAGTCGTTGCTTCGCTCAACATTGCCTAACCAGCTCTGATTTAACTGCCAGCTTACCCAATTGGGAATCCCTTGGCTGTTGTTATAAGACAGCGCATACTGTGGCTTTTCCATCAGGTAGTTTTTAGGATTATTCGGGTTGGAAGTCGCATTACTCGGATTACCAAGAGTAAGGTGAACGTTAGAGGTTGTCTCCTGCAATAGCAGAGCCATGAACCAACCCATTAAAAATATGGCAATTAAAAAGACTCCCATTCTAATTACTCTGTAACTCCGCCCTCCGATTAATTGGCGATTAAATATAAAGGGCAGATGATTAAATATAAGATTAGACCCAGATGTTGTTGGCGCGTTTAATTGATTTGTAGATTGGTCAACCGACGTTGACACCGTATTGTTCGGAGCTGATGTTTGTCTGTCGTTTCTAAATCGAGAACGGTTAGCCGCAAAAAACTTTCGCCTTGCTTTTTGAAACAAAAACGTCAACAACTCGTCTTTGCCCAAGTCTATTCTGTCTCCCAAATGAAGCTGGTAGGGTGTGAATGGCGTCAGGCGGGAGTGATTGAGAAACGTTCCATTCGCGCTTCCCAAGTCTTCAATAAAGTAAGCACTTCCCTGAATCTTAATTTCAGCATGAGAGAAGGAAGCAATCTCAGAGTTGGGCAGATTGGAAATATCAATATCAGGTGACCAATTAAAATTGGGTTTTCCGATACGAATTATCGTCAAATTCTCTGGTATCTGAATTAGAGTCGAGGTCTGGAGGTGAAACAGTCTGACTGGTATTGAGCTATTGCTTTGCATTGTTTATATCACCATTTATGCAATGTAGAATTCAATTTTTAACAACAAGATTTTGCCAACCTAAAAAAACGCATTTAGGGGCACTATCCTTGCGCCCTCACCCCTGTATCTTAATTTCAATGGTACAGAATTTCAGGCTGGTGGGCAATACCCACCCTACGATATTTCAATTTTTTCTATATTATCATTATCTTTAGTATCATGCCTCATATTCCACCCAACTATTCGGGGTTTCTGAGACAGCAACTTTGAGTTGTACGCCTTCAAAAATGCGTTTTTTGGTTTCGTCATAAATGTATTGGGCAATCATTTCGGCGGTGGTTTCGTAATTCTCCGGTAATAAATGTAAATTCGGTTATCAGTTTCCATTTAGGCATATTTTTTACCGTTGGTCATTGGTCATTTGTCATTGGTCATTGGTCATTCGTTGAAGTCGGGGCGGGTGTAGGGTGCGTTAGCGTAGCGTAACGCACCATTTCAAAGGATAGTTGTGAAACCCGCGCCTACACACCAATAAAAACCAGGTTCCCTCAAATGTAGTGAAGGGTCAACACTCAAAACTATTCTATCCGTCAACGCTTATTTGATATAACAACATGGGTTCATCAATTCCTCTTAACAAGCGGTGTTCACTATCGGTGACTTGTAATTGTAATTGTAAGTGATTTTTGACCGCTTCATACACTATCCAGGAAATACAAATTCCACCGGGTTTTGATTGAGATTGTAAACGGGCGGCAATATTGACGCCATCTCCTTGTACATCGGTTCCATTGAAAAAAACATCAGCTAAGTGAATGCCAATTCGATGCTGTAATACCGCCTCATTCGGTAATCCTCTGGCGGCGAGGGAGAGGGTTTTTTGAATAGTTTGGGAACAATCAACGGCTTTGACGGCAGAGACAAAGTACATGAGTAATCCATCACCCATGGATTTGAGAACCTCTCCTTCAAATTGGTGGCATAATTTGGTCATTAGTTTGAGATCACGATGAATGGCGGCTAGGGTGGGTTGCTGGTTTTCATGCTGCTTTTGGGTAGAGTCTTTGATATCGGTAAAGACAATAGCGGCTAGGACATTATCTCCTAGAGAATGGGGAATAATTCTGCCTCGGTGTTCTTTGGTGTCTTGGCTTTGAGGCTTCTCTGGATACAGGCGATCGCGAAAATACTGGCGGTATAAATCATTACGAATACTCACCTGATTTCCCAGCAGATAGACTAATCCCATACTATTAAGTTTAAACGCGATTGCACCTTTTAGCTGCACCGGGCGATCGGCTTCCAGGATTTGGGTGAGGGCGTCGGCTAAGTCGGGATGTTTCTCTAAATTCCAGCGATGTAAGCGCAAATGATCCGCATAGATTCCGGTTTCGGTGGGGGCGTCTTCTAGGAGTCGGTTTAAGGTAATATCCTGACGGGCAATTTTATACAAGGCTAATCGGATTAAATGGGGATGTCCACCCACCATTGCCATCAGTTGTTTGACATCATTCCAAGTGAAATCTAATCCATAACGCAGGGCTAAATCTTGCACCTGATGCGCGTCAAATTCGGATAATTCAATCGGTAATCCGACATTAAAGGGGGATTGGTCATTACTTAGGGGAATATAAACTTCTGTGCCATGAACAATAATCAGGCGAAAGTTTTTCCAAATTTCATGTTGTTTTGCCTTTTCATGCCAAGCCCGGAGTAAGCCAAAAAAGTCATCGGCAACCTGTTCGTAATGAAAAATTCGGTCAACGGCATCGAGTCCTAATGCTAGGGGACTTCTCAGGGTAGGTAATAGATATTTTTCAAAATAATTGGTACAGTTTTTTTTACTGCCCAAAAACTTACTCCAACGGTTTTCTAACTGAATCGGCAGGTGTAAGTCATCGGTAACAGTAGCACAAAACCATTGCAGGAATTGATTTAAATCCGCAAAGACTTCCCGTTCCGCTAACTCAAAGTTTAAGGCGACAGACTGACATCCTTGTCGTTCGGCGTGATACAGTAATCGTACCATTAGGGATGTTTTGCCCATTTGTCGCGGTGCTTTGATCCGAATTAAACTTCCCGGCTTACTAATTTCTTCATAGGCGCGAGATTCATCCTCTGGACGTTCGACATAGCAGGGTGAGGCTAAATCAAGTTGTCCTCCGGGTAGTTCCCAGATGGGAGAGGGGAAGGTGGTTGTACTTACTGGGGGAGTCAGAGTCTCGGAGTTCTCGGTATCTGCGTCTGGTAATCCTGCGAGGATTAAACGTAACGTTTTAATCGTGACTCGTTTCCCGGTGACTTCAGACAACTGTTTCCATAACTTCGGCGCTAAATCGCGCTGGACAGTATTTTGGCTATAGCCCATAACCTGAATGGTTTTGAGTTTCTTACCCGCTAAGGCTTGACTCAGGATAGTCTTTTGGGCGTCGTTCAGTACGTTTCCTGTCTTCTGGGCAATCCAATACTCGGCTAATTCGATCAGTCTTATGACCTCTGCATCTGCCATCTGGCATTCCAATTCATACCTCTGATGACCACGCTAGCATAAAACTGAATTTTCTGAATTTTTTGAATAATCCGAAGGTTCTCTTCAGTGAAATTTCTGACTTTCCTGAATAAAATCGCTGAATAAGAAGCGAATCAATTTATGCTAATTTTTTTATCATTAAAGCATAAACTGTGGCGTTACTGTCTTACAAGTGTAATATTAAACATACAGTGAAAACAAGAGGATCGAGGACAGAGGGTAGACGGTGATCAATCAAGACTGTGATTCTACAGTTATACTCGATACAAAATAGAGACGAATGCGAGAGTCATGCTGGATTGGTTCGCGGCTTGGGGTGTCTATTCCGTTACTGGCTTTGTGTTTCGGGAAGTATTAGCGCCTCTGGCGAAGGGAACGCTAGAAGATTACACGAAAGATTTTCTTAAGGATTGTATTCGGGGTTTTTCCGGGTGTTTTGAGGACAATACGCTGAATACGGTTGTCGGGAAAGCGTTGAAAGAGTTTCTGGTGTTGGTACAGCAGGAGTTGGAAGATGCTGAGGTGTCGGAGGTGGAGGTGGAGGAGTATTCTCCGGCGTTAACCAAGTTTATCCACAATTCCTCAGTGAAGGGGATTTTGGGGAGTGGGTTTCAGGATGAGTGTTCGAGTTTGGATACGCAGGGGTTGGGGAATCTATGGTATCAGCTTAACCTGCGATCGCTCCCAGAAGATTTTGATTGGGAACAGGTGGGGAAGCGGTATCTCAGAAAAGTCAAGGCGTTAATCCGGGAATCGCCTGAGTTGCGGGAGATTTTGGATTCGCAGAAGTTGGACGCGATCGCACGCTATACTCAGGAATCTGCGGGGATTATACCAGAGTTCGATTTGCGCCGCTATCAGGAGGGGTTGCGGGAAGCCTATGGCAATCTGCGCTTAGATAGTTTGGATACCACGGGCTGTGCTTATAATGCGCTGAAGTTATGGCGAATATTTATAGCACAAAACGTGCGAAAAGTCCATGAAATTTTGCCGCAAGTGTATGAATTGCCCAAGGAACATCAGCGACGATTGCGGGAAACAGATCAGTTAAATCCAGAGTTTCAGTTCGGGGAATTAGACCGCTATCAACGGGTCTATTCAGACGCGCCGATACAGTCGGTTTTGGATGTTATTAATGATAAACGAAATTATCCCTATTTGGTGATTTTAGGTGATCCGGGTTCGGGGAAGTCTACGTTATTACAATATCTGGCATTAATGTATGCCCAGTCGCCGCTACAGAATGCCATTTCCCTAGCGATTCCGGTATTAATTGAATTACGCACCTATATGCGGAATCGAGATTTAGGACAATGCCAGAATTTTTTAGAGTTTTTGCATCAAAGTAGTGGGGCGATTTGTCATCTGAATCAGCATCAACTCCAGGAACAGTTAAAGGCGGGGAATGTGTTGATGTTGTTTGATGGCTTGGATGAGGTATTTAATCCGGGAAAACGAGAGGATGTGATTACTGATATTCATCGCTTCACCAATGAGTATCCCGATGTGCAGGTGATTGTTACGTCTCGCGTGATTGGGTATAAGCCGCAGCGATTACGGAATGCGGAGTTTCACCATTTCCTGTTGCAAGAGTTGGATGAGAAACAGATTCAGGATTTTATCTATCGTTGGCATGAATTAACCTTTACTGATGAGGTGGATAAGGGTTGGAAGCGAGAACGATTACAACGGGCAATTGACAGGTCAAAAGCGATTCGGGAATTAGCCGGGAATCCGCTATTGCTGACGATGATGGCAATTTTAAATCGGAATCAGGAGTTACCCAGAGATAGACCGGAATTGTATCATCAAGCGTCACGAGTTTTACTGCATCAATGGGATGTGGAACGGGCGTTAATTGAGGATTCCCGTCTTGATCCGAAAACGATTGATTATAAAGATAAGCAGGCGATGTTGCGCCGAGTGGCGTATTTTATGCAAGCCACGGATCAGGGATTGGCAGGAAATTTGATTCGGGCGGAGGATTTAGAACGGATTTTAACCGAATCCTTGAAAAATCTAGAGGTGAATCAGGCGCGGTTAGTGGCGCGGGTACTGATTCGTCAATTACGGGAACGTAATTTTATTCTCTGTTATTTGGGGGCGGATTATTATGGGTTTGTGCATCGGACGTTTTTGGAATATTTCTGTGCATGGGAGTTTATTTGGCAGTTTAAGGAGACGCGACGGTTATCACTGGAGGAGTTGAAAACAGAGGTTTTTGGCAAGCATTGGCGGGATGAGTCTTGGCATGAGGTTTTGCGGTTGATTGTGGGGATGATTGAAGAGTCAAGGTTTGCGGGGGAGATTATTGAGTATTTGATGAATCAGGAGGGGGAAGATGAGCAGTTTATGAATGTGTTTTTGGCGGCGCAGTGTTTGGAGGAGGTGAAGAATCGGCAGGGGATATTAGAGACGGATAATAAATTGCTTGAGCGGTTAAAAGAATTAACAGAGTATGGTTATACTCTCACATATTTTTTTACTGGTAGAGATTTCGTGGTTCACAGCCCAGTTATAGAAATTCGTACCCAAGCAATTACCGCAATTTATGTAACTTGGAAACAAGAACATAATACTTTATTCCTACTCAAACAACTGATTCAATCTGATGATCATGGGTTGGTACGAGGTGTGGCGGTAAAGGAATTAGCTCAAGGATGGAAACAAGACCCAAATACTTTACCCCTGCTTAAACAACTGATTCAATCTGATCATGATCCGTATATGCGAAGTGCGGCGGTAGAGGAACTAGCGAAAGGATGGAAAAAAGACCCGGATACTTTACCCCTGCTTAAACAACTGATTCAATCTGATAATCATGAGTCTGTGCGAGGTACAGCAGTAAAGGAATTAGCTCAAGGATGGAAACAAGACTCAGATACTTTACCTCTGCTCAAACAACTGATTCAATCTGATGATCATTGGGTTGTCCGACGTGCGGCGGTCAAGGAACTAGCGAAAGGATGGAAACAAAATCCGGATACTTTACCCCTACTCAAACAACTGATTCAATCTGATGATCATTGGGTTATCCGATGTGCGGCGCTACAGGAATTAGCTCAAGGATGGAAAAAAGACCCGGATACT
>NZ_JAVKEA010000141.1:0-76300 GCF_040221695.1 Coleofasciculus sp. E2-BRE-01
GAACCGACTCCTGTACAAAGGAAGGCTTTAGATTTATTGGGCGTCAGCCTGATTTGTACCCAGTGACGCCCAAAGCCAAATCGCCCTAAGCCAAGATAGGCATACGGTGTAGCGATTTGTCAAAGGGGAACTTCAGTTTAAATGTATGGCATCACCTTGCTCAGGAAAAATGTACCCTTGCTCCCCCAACTCCCAGACGTGCCATGGCACGTCTCTACATTGGCTTCCCCAGCTTCAAGAGCTCCCCCTCACCACAATACTTATTCAGCAGCTCTTAATTTATAGGTTCCTGTTGCCAGTCAATCCGGATTTAGTCTTACAGTTGACCTTAAACTTTTGTGATCTACCTCACTCAATCAAACGAATTGTAATCACAAAGTTATAGCGTTTTGGTTACACTAAAATCCAAACGTAGTCACTTTACTAAGGAGACTTGAATTACCTTAATATTTGATGATTATCACTAATCAGATAAAATGTCAATCACTTTAGTTCGAGAACAACTATCTCATAGTAGAAGGGTTGAATTTATGCGGAGTAACATGAAACTTCAAGTCCAACTTATACCGGGTGCGATCGCGGATTTATTTGCTCAAGTCAGTTGTTCGGGCAAAATTACGCTGGCTGATCGATATGGACTCATGGCAGCTATGTTAGAAGACTCGATCACACAGGAAGAGAGAGAGTCCATTGATAGACTGCTGCGGGCGTTTCGCAAGGGACGAATGCAAATGGTTAATGAGATTTCAGCACAGCCGTATTGTTCTTGTTCAGAGTCACCTTTAGCCATCGCTAACTTCACGCTGAACCATTAAACGCCATCCACTGGCGAGTGCCAAAAAATTGGCAAGAGTGGGCAGCAACGTTTGCTGAAGCGGCTAGGGCATCAGTAAAGGTATGCTTAAGGATAGAGTGACAGAATGCTCCATGAAAAACATCACCAGCTCCCAATGTATCAACCGCATCAACACAAGGTACTGATAATTGACCCGATGTTCCACTGGAGAAATACTCAATTGGTTTTTCCCCATGGGTAATTGCAATGTGGGGAATTCCAGCGGCGCGAAGATAAGCGATCGCGTCTTGGTGAGTATCACAGTCTGGGGGATAAAAATTCGCCGAGCAAACGGCATAATCGACAAAGGGCAAAAGATTCTCTAATCCAGGTTTCCAACTCCCCCCATCGAGGACAACTGGAATCTGACGGGATTTTGCCGATTGCGCGATCGCACGACTCACTTCCATTTGATGACCATCAATCATCACAATGGTAATATCTTGGTCAATATCCGGCGGTACTTGCTCAATCCCTGCTTGAATCTTCGCCGCATTAATCGAAACCACCGCGCGATCGCCACTCCCTTGAGTAACAATAATTGAAGAGATGGGTGGGGGATTGGTTGCTGTCGGATCTAAATCCGCAATAGTTACCCCCTGATCTTGCAAATCGGAACGGATCAGGGGTGTAATCGGGTGAGTTCCCACCACCCCTAAGATTGTCGCGCGATCGCCTAAATAACTAAACGTAACCGCCGCGTTTGTTGCTGGACCCCCAGCCGCCACGGTATAGTCAGAAGCGGCAATTTTTTCATTTTGACCGGGTAGCTTAGGGCTAAGGTACACCAGATCTAATGTTACCATGCCAACAAAAAGTCCATTGTTTGCCATTGACTATCTTTTGAGAACTATCGGGTAACCAGATAATCATAAGGCTTGACTCGATATCGCATCAATCTGATCTTCCTCATCTTCCTAATCTTCCTAATTTCCCATTCAAGGAATTCGTTGCACAGGTAAACCCGCAGGTCCCAAACCCTCAAATATCAAGACCTCACAAGAGGGTAGCCCTGAAGTCGTATAATCACAAGTATAAGTAGCTAAGGGTTCGGCTCGGTCATTGAAGACTCTGACATTGTAGTTATAGTCTCTAGCAACCGTTCCGAAATGATTAATAAAGCTGTATCGTTCTAAATAGTTGAGCAGTGTCCAAGGTTGACGGCTAACCACCAAATCAACCCGTTGTTTATCTTGGTAAGCGAGCCAGTTCACGAGCAGTTTACCGCCAAATTCATCAAACTGCTCTTCTGCCCACCAAAGGCTAGGAATTGTAATGTTTTGCTGGGATATTGTATTGGCTGTAACTATGTTGGGGGGTAGGATAGTATCGGGTTCTAAGAATTCTGTTTCTAGAGGAACTAAGGACGGTATTGGTGCAGAATTGCGTTGAGCCGTTGCTGTTGGTGTAATGAACAGAAGTGAAGAAATCCCGATGAAGCAAATTTTTAATAGCCCTAATTGACTGAACATAGCTTTGATACTAAGTAGGTTGGTGGAAATAAACTCAACCATGTTAAGTTATGTTAACAAGCCTCAAACCCTTACAAATGACGAATGACGAATGACGAATGACGATCCCCTAATGCTTTTGACAATCACCCGCATTTTAACCGGGTGATTCTTGAGCTGATTCTGCCTCTGGTTACCCGCTTCAACAATTGAATTGGGTAAGCAGCGTTTGTTTCCCCAATTATGTTACGTTATGTAAAACTAGATCAAATCCTGACGAGACTTAACTGGATAATGCAATACTCTTAACCCGAATGCCCATGCTAAGTCAACTGATTGAGCAACGTTGTGGTCTTTCAATTTGGAAGGTACAACGGCTGGCTCATTTATTATTTCTGGGGGTGACGATTCTCACCTATAACATTTTGGCGATGACGATCGCTAATTCCCTGTTTCTGAGTCATGCGGGATCAGAGAATCTGCCCCTGTTTTATGTGCTGATTGGGTTAGTCTCCATGCCCGCTTATGCGGTGTTTTCCCAAGTGGTTGACCGTTTTAGCCGTCCCCAGCTTTTCCGCTATATGTTGGTCTTTGCCATCGCTATGGCGCTGGGAATGCGACTGTTGATCACCCTGGATACATTATGGGTCTATTATCTCATCTTTATCGCGATTTTCTTCCAATGGGATTTGTATAACAATATCTTATTGCCCAACCTATTGATGGATTATTTCACAGCGTTGGAGTACAAACGCTATGCGCCGTTTATGGGGATGGCTCAGGCGGTGGGTATCCTGTTGGGCGGTGGTTTGACCAGTTTGCTGTCCCAGTTTTTCACCACGGAAGATATGCTGCTGAGTTTGCCGTTTGTCTGTGCGGTGGCGATCGCGCAACTGATTTATCTAGAACGCTCTCAACGGCGCATCGAGACAAATCGCAGTCAAACCCCGGTGAACTTAGTGGAAGCGTTAAGGACGTTTCCGGATTTGGTCAAGCGCTACCCAATTATCCTATTTTTGGCAAGTAGTAGCTTTCTGTTAGTGATCATCTATATTACATCAGAGTTTGAATATTTAAGCATTTATGCCCAAACCTTCACCAATGACAGAGAATTAACCAGTTTTCTGGGATTGCTGAGAGTGGCGAATAGTATCCTACAGATGGTAATCCTCTACTGTTTCACTCGCCCTCTGTTGCAACGATTAGGCGTGGGACGAATGAATCTGGTTTATCCAGTGACAACATTAGCCAGTTTACTGGGACTTGCGTTTAACTTTAATTTAAAAGCCGCGATCGCGACCAATGTAAATAGTGATGGATTATATAAAGGGATTAACTTACCCGTCCATCAATTAAACTATAATGCCGTCCCTCCAGAATTCATGGGGCGAGTGCGATCGCTCAGTGATGGCTTATTTTATGCGATCGGGTTGACGTTGGCTGGGGGGCTGTTGTGGATTGTTCAATCCTTTCTCACCCTAGAGCAGATTATTTGGATTGGCATCAGTTTAACCGGGCTATTGCTGGTGGTGCGCTTCTTTTTAGGCAATAGCTATGTCCAATGCTTAGAAGTCATGTTACGCTCCGATGCGGTGAATCTGGATGAAATTGGTGAGGGATTGATGCAGTTACCGCCCCAATCCAGTCCGATGATTCACGATTTGCTCAACAGTGATGAACAGTACACGCAAATTAAAGGACTAGAATTAGCCGCAGGTTTGGGACAACCGAGCCAATTTTTCGCCGATGTGCAGCAACTTTTACCGGAAACCGATCCGGGTATCCGACGCGGAATTGTCAAACTGTTTAGCCATAAATCGGATTTAGACACCATCCATCACTTTGAACGGCTGTTAGACGCCCCAAATCCCCAGGTTCGAGCCACGGCGTTAGAGGTATTAATTGCCAATCAGCAGCCCTTGGAACAGGAACAACTCCGCTCTCGCTTGGGGGATATTAGTCAGGAAGTCAGCCTCTTAGCCTCAGTCGCGGCGACTCAAATGGGAGCAATTAATAATCCCCAAATCAAAACTACCTGCGAACAGTTATGGCAATCGGACTTAGATAGTATCACGGGACAGGCAATTGTGCGGGTGGTGTCTTGTAGTGGTAATCCGGAATTAATTCCGCCCCTGAAACAGATTCTCACCCATGCTACCCCAGAGGTGAAACGGGAGGGATTAGAAACCTTGGCAACCTTGGCGTATCCGGGGGATTGGGAACTGGCAGAATTGGCTGTCTCAGAATTGGAACATCCCGATCCCTGGGTACGGGCGGCGGCGTTTAATTTGTTGGGGATTACGCGCTGTAAAGGGATGTTGCGCTATGTGGCAATTGGTTTGGGCGATCCTCACCCCCAAGTGCGTCGTTGTGCGGCGGTGGCGCTGGCGACGTATGGGGAACCGGGATTGACGTTAGCCCAAGATAGTTTATCTTCGTCTAATGCTGATATTGTAAACGCGGCGATCGCGGCAATTGGTCAAGTGCGGACGAAACAGGCGAGTGATATCCTGTTCGAGTATCTGAGTCCGGATTTTCAGCAGGTGACACACAGCCGTCAATGGCAACAACAGATTCCCCCAAATAATCCCAGTTGGCAACCTTTAGCGATTGCGATCGCGGATTATCATCAACGGCTGATTCAACGGGTTCTCTATATTCTCTCCTGTCTGGGTCATTCCCGTACTGTGAATGTGGTGCAACGGCTGCTCTATTCCACAGATTCGCGGGATTTAGCCAATGCGATTGAAACCTTGGCGTCGTTGAGTCATCGCCGCTTTGTGCTTCCCCTGATGCCTGTTTTGGAACAATTGATTAGTGATGATCAACCTGGAACTCGGATTCGGGTTAATTCTCAGTGGATGCGAACCAAGGGATATCAGCTACTCCTGGAAGCCCTAGAATCGCGCGATCGCTGGATTAAGATTGGCGCGTTGATTGCCTTAGCCGGGGTGCCTTCTGCTTTAATGAAAGATCCAGACCCCTTAGTTAAAGCCGTAGTCCAGCAAGTTTTCCAGCCCCTTGATCAGCAGCCGTCACTCAAGGATTTCTTTATGAGTCGTCTACTTTTACTCAAAAATGTTGCTCTGTTCAAAAATTTATCCCTCGATGAACTGCTTCTGATTGACCAAACCCTAGAACAAGAGCATGTTCTGGCGGGTGAAACCATTTATACTGAAGGGAGTTGGGGCAACCACTTCTATATTATTGGTGAAGGAAGTGTCCGTTTGGTCAAGGATATGGACGAGGTGCAATGTGATCTGAAATACTTATCAGCAGGGCAGCATTTTGGGGAGGTGACGTTATTTGATAATGCGCCGCACTGGGATGGTGCGATCGCGGTGAAGGATTGTACGTTGCTCAAGTTAGAGAAAAACCGTTTCATCAGTTTGATCACCCAACGTCCTCATATTGTATTAGAAATTTGCCGATTTTTGAGTCAGCGCCTGCGAGAAACCGATAAATATCGGCTGGCTAGAAAATTACCCTCATCATTGGAGGTTCCTGTAGAAAGTCGATAATGATCAAAGGCGATCGGGCTATACAGGGTGATTAACCTGAACAGATGATGATGAGCGATCGCCGATTGTCGTCAGACAACTGATTTGTGATGAAAAAACAACCGTTAAATTTTTGGCAGCTCTGGAATATGAGCGTTGGATTCTTCGGCATTCAATTTGGCTGGGGACTCCAAATGGCAAATATGAGCGCCATTTTCGAGTATCTGGGTGCCAATGCCCATCAAATTCCCATTTTGTGGTTAGCCGCCCCCCTGACGGGGTTAATCGTGCAGCCAATTATTGGCAATATGAGCGATAATACCTGGGGACCTCTGGGTAGGCGACGACCGTATTTTTTGATTGGGGCTATTTTGAGTACACTGGCGCTGATTGCCATGCCTCATTCATCGGCATTGTGGATGGCAGCCGGATTACTCTGGATTCTAGATACCTCAGTCAACATTAGCATGGAGCCGTTTCGGGCGTTTGTTGGGGATTTAGTGCCGAGAAGCCAACGGACGATGGGATTTGCCATGCAGAGTCTGTTTATTGGTTTAGGCGCGGTGAGTGCGTCAGCATTACCCTGGATTTTAAATAACATCTTTCACATTCCCTCTCTCAGTAGCAATAAAGGGGCAATTCCCTTAACTGTGGAACTCTCCTTTTATATTGGTGCTGCCTTTTTCTTTGGTACGGTATTATGGACAGTTTTTTCCACAGAGGAATATCCCCCGAAAAATCTAGAAGCCTTTGAGAAACAGCAAGAGAAAAAAGGCGGTTTAATTAACAGTATCCGCGAAGCTTGGATCGCGCTGCAAGAGATACCCCCAGTGATGAAACAATTAGCGTGGGTGCAGTGCTTTACCTGGTTAGGAATGTTCTGTTTCTTCCTATACTTTCCCCCCGCCGTCGCCTGGAATATTTTTGGCGCGACGAACCAGCAATCATTACTTTATAACGATGGGATTGAATGGGCAGGAATTTGCATTGCCTTCTATAATGCTGTTTGTTTTGGCGTCTCTCTGTTATTACCGAGAATGGCACAAATTACCAGTCGTCAAATCACCCATAGTTTTTGTCTCCTCTGCGGGGGTGCAGGGTTTCTGTCATTAATGGTGATTGACAATCAATATTGGCTATTCCTATCGATGGTGGGAGTTGGTATTGCCTGGGCAAGTATTTTGACTCTGCCTTATTCGATGTTAATTGGCGGTTTACCCCCCAAACGCACGGGCATTTTCATGGGCATTTTTAACTTCTTTATTGTCTTGCCTCAGATTGCCGTATCCCTGGGGTTTGGTTGGGTGATGGATAACTTTCTGGACAATAATCGCCTCTTAGCCATAGTCATTGGCGGTGTATTTATGGTGATTGCGGCATTTTTGACCCAACGGGTAGAAACCATTCCCGCACAAGATTTACCGAAACCAGAGGTTCAGTTGTCAGAAGAAACAGCCGTTTAACCGTAGGGGCTTGGTCACCAAGTCCCTAGTTTGATATGACGCAAAGCCTCTATCGTAGGGTGCGTTAGCGTAGCGTAACGCACCATTTTAGCGTAGCGTAACGCACCATTGGCGCGATTGTCGGGATTGTTGGCGGTGCTATCACTGTTGCTGAACAAATTCGCAAGTGGTATCAGGAATACAAAAAAGGCAAAGCTGGGAAAAAAATAGACAAGGTACTGCTAGTTAGAGGAGATCGGCGATTGCTATTGAAAGATGCCACAATTGAGGAAATTAGGCAAATCCTGGAAGACTAAACCGCTGTGCAAGTCCTTCACCTTGACCTCAAACCCGTTGGGGACAATGACGTAGAACTACGTTATTTTTCTGACAATCCCAATGACTATAAGACGCGATCGCTCCCTCTGGCAGAAATCACCGACCTAATTGGGCTAGCGGAACGAGATTACTACGTTCGTTTAGCAGTTGACTATACCATCACTGGGCGTAAATTATACAACTGGTTAGATGGGAGCGATCGCTTTCTGCAACGATTGCTGAATCAATCTCGTCGAGAGGGGATTGTTTTAGCCATCAACGCCGCCGAACAACTGGCACATCTGCCCTGGGAAGTGCTGCATGATGGCAGTAGTTTCCTGGTGCAGAAACTGCCTGCGGTTATTCCTCTACGCTGGGTATCATTGAATACTCGGAAACTGGAAATTGATGCCGCACCCAAAAATCGGGCGCTGAATGTCCTGTTTATGGCAACCTCACCGTTAGGGATAGAACCCGTCTTGGATTTTGAGGCGGAAGAGGGGCGAATCCTGGAAGCGACAGCGCGTCAACCTTTATCGCTAACAGTAGAAGAAAGCGGCTTTTTGTCGGAGTTGGGGTATTTAGTTGGTGATTACGACGAGGGGTACTTTGATGTCTTGCATCTGACAGGTCATGCTACCTTTGTTGATGGAGAACCCCGCTTTTATACAGAAACGGAAATAGGTGAACCTTATCTTGCCAGCGCTGAAGATATTGCCAAAGAACTACAATTTCGACTACCCAAACTGATATTCCTCTCCGGTTGTCGCACAGGGCAAGCCGGGAAATTAGGGGCTATCCCTTCCATGGCTGAGGCATTGCTGAACTTAGGCGTAACAGCCGTTTTGGGTTGGGGACAGAATGTTTTAGATCAAGAGGCGGCAACGGCGGCGGCTGCATTATATCAGGCGTTGTCAGCCGGAAAAACATTAACACAAGCCGTTGCCCTGACGTACCAAGAATTGATTAAAAATAAGGCACGGGATTGGCATTTGTTACGGCTGTATGCGGCGGAAACGTTGCCAGGGGCATTAGTTACACCTGTAAGAACCCGTGGGCGCAAACCTGCACCGCCACCCACTGTGGCTACACAGTTTCTAGACACCGCAGGAACCGTAAAAGTCCCCACTCGTGAAAGTTTTGTCGGGCGTCGTCGTCAGTTACAAAATTGTTTACGGGCGCTGAAACCACCATCTGAGGATATGGGGGTATTGATTCATGGTATGGGTGGTTTGGGTAAGAGTAGTTTAGCAGCAAGACTGTGCGATCGCCTGAGTGAATTTCAACGTCTGGTTTGGGTGGGGAGAGTGGATGAACCTAGTCTAGTGAACAAGTTAGCGGCGGCGTTGGATAGTTGGGAATTAAGGGAAGCGTTACAGGATAACAGGGAAGAGTTGAAGTTTCGGCTGCGACGGCTGTTTCGACTGTTAGAAGAGGATGCCGCAAAGCCATTTTTGCTAGTCTTAGATGATTTTGAGGTGAATCTAGAATCCCGCAATGATGGGTATGTGCTGCAACCCGAAGCGGCAGAGGTTTTAGAGGCGTTAGTCTGGGCAATTCAAGATAATTATGCCCCTCATCGCTTAATTATTACCTGCCGTTACGATTTTGAATCCAGCCAGTTGCAATATTTTTACAAGCAAGTAATGGATTCGCTGCGGGGGGCGGATTTGCAAAAAAAGTGTAATCGCCTCACTGCTTTTAATTCTGAATCTCAGGTAGATGAGGCATTACAGGTGCAGGCGCAACGGTTAGCGGATGGAAATCCTCGCTTATTGGAATGGTTGGATAAGGTGTTATTGAATTTAGAGTCTCCCCAGCTTGCTTTAAATAGGAGGGAAAAGAGTACAGTGGCGGAGATTTTGGCACGTTTGGAAGCTGATCCGGTGGAGTTAAGAGAGAAGGTTTTGGCACAGGAATTGCTGAAACAGATAGATCAGCCGATGCGGGAAATGTTATCGCGGGGATTGGTGTTTGAGTTACCCGTACCCAGGGAGGCGTTTATTGCCGTTTGTTGGGGCGGGTTTAGGGACAAACTTACTGGAAATATCGATAACTCTGAAGCCAAACCAGCCCTGAATAATGTAGATGAATATATTAATCGGGCGATAGCGTTGGGATTGTTGGAGGTTAGTCCTGATGAATCATTAAGAGTACCGCGTATTTTGCCAT
Organism: Coleofasciculus sp. E2-BRE-01; assembly: GCF_040221695.1. Taxonomy (NCBI): domain Bacteria; kingdom Bacillati; phylum Cyanobacteriota; class Cyanophyceae; order Coleofasciculales; family Coleofasciculaceae; genus Coleofasciculus; species Coleofasciculus sp. E2-BRE-01. The sequence goes on from NZ_JAVKEA010000141.1 coordinate 9,719, forward strand.
TGAAGTTGCCGGAAGATGCGGAAAATTTGCACAAGCAAGCGGCTGAGGTGCTGTATCATATTTGGTTTGAAGAAGTAGATAGGATGGAACTACGTTGGCTTGGGAATATTCCTTTCTTATTAAATCCTCCAAGCGATTTTTACACAATTTGTAATAACACATTAAATGGGAAAATTAAAGAAATTAATCGATTAGCCTTTATCGGAAAAGAAAAGAAAATTGTAGTCAAGACAGGCTCGACTATAGCCAAACTGTGGAATAATCATAACCGATGGCATGATGTCGTAAAAATTTGCCAAGAAACTTTGGTGATTGCTGAAGACTATTGTATTTTATATAACTTGGCTGTTGCTGAACAGTTTCTGGGTGATATTGATCAAGCAATTGAACATCTTAAAAAATCGTTGGAATTATGCCCGTTAGAGGATAAAGCAGTCAAAGCATCAATTATTCATGCCTTAGCGAATATCAAAACCAGTCAGGGAAATTTTCAGGAAGCCAGTCTCCTCTATGAGCAATCATTAGCATTAAAAGAGAGTGTCGGTGATGTTGGGGAAATATTAGTGACCTGGGAAAGTCTAGGAACCCTAAAAATGTTTCAGGGAGATATTGATAAAGCTATCGTTCTATATCATAAAGCTCTTGAATTAGAAAATAGTAATCCAATTAGTGATTCAACAAAGGTCAAAGCCTCAATATTACATAACTTAGCAAATGCCTATACTCAAAAACAACAACTGGAAAAAGCATTAGAGCTTCTTTGGGAATCTATTAAACTTTCTGAGATGAGTGGTGATGTTTATTACAAAGCGGCAAGTTTGCATCAATTAGGACGTGTTTGCGATATGCAAGGAAAAGTAGAAGATGCAATTAATTTTTTATGCCAGTCTCTTGAACTAAAAAAAACAAGTGGTGATATTGCTGGAAGAGCGGCAAGCTTATCAACTCTAGGTCAATTATTAGCCGAAGAAAAAGAAGATTTTACAAAAGGGTTAGCCTACTTAAACGAATCACTTGAAATTTACAAAAAATTAAATTTTATCCAGGATATAGACAAGATTAAAACCATTATTTATGACGTGAAGCAGCAACAAGCAGTAACGCTACACAATACAGCAGTTACTAAAGTTCAAGAGGGATGTTTTGATGAAGCTATCGTCCTTTGTCAGAAATCTCTTACTCTTACAGAAAGTATCGATGATATCAAAAATAAGGCAGCCACATTGAGAATGTTAGGACAGCTATTAGCAGAGGTAAAAGAAGATTGGGAAACAGGACTAGATTATTTACAGCAATCTATAGAAATATTGCAGCGTCTCCAATCGCCTAATATCACATTAATGAAAAAAATCACTGTCAGAGTACAAAATGAACTGGCAATAATCAAAGCAAACCGGAAAGAGATATCCGAAGCGCTCATGCTTTTTCAGCAGTCCTTGGCAATCAATGAAAGCATTAGTGATGAAAATGAATATGAAAAGGCAATGACATTGATGTGCTTGGGATGGTTAACAGCGATTGCCCAGGGGGATTATGGCACAGGATTGGATTATTTGCAACAATCCCTAGAAATATTGCAGCGTCTCCAATCTCCCGATGCTGAAGGAGTGAAACAAAGAATCGCTTACGTGCAAAAGATGGCAGACGAGAGGCAATAACCCACATCTAAACCATTCTATCTAATGGTAAGGGCGTTGTAGGGGCGGGTTTAGGGACAAAATTAACGGACAAACCAATAACCTTTCTACAAAACCCGCCCTTCCCCAGTATGTAAGCCAATCGATAACCTCAATTCCAAATCAACCCCGATGTAATAGGCTTTTTTTGAGGTTAATCAACTGTATACCAGGTTCGGATCAGGGCGGGTTTTGTTGTTCAGTTTGATGTCTGTCTGCTAATTTAATTCCTAAACCCGCCCCTACATTTTTTGGATGCGATCGCGCCTGGGATTAGGGTGGGTTTTGTTGTCACGTTTGATGTCTGTCTGCTAATTTAATTCCTAAACCCGCCCCTACATCTTGGGAATGCGATCGCGCCTTGAATCAGGGCGTCATCGAGGTTTAATCCGCCTCAAATATAATAATTATACACAACCTGGTTTTATTTTATTGCCATTTGTACTTGGTAACGCCAAACCCTATTGGGTGACATCGTGGATAGGAATCAGACTTGAGAAGGAGTTAACTTTAGCAGTCTAGCGATAAACCTATAGTTAGGCGTCTTATGGCGTTACAGAAAGACGTGAACAGAGGTGACGATAACGCCACCTTTGCGCCTTCTATTCTATATTAAAAAGGAAAAAACAATGGTTCAACGTGTGGCAATGATGCTGGAGTTGTGCAACACACATCTGTGGCTAGCTAAAGTTTCAGCCGCTCCAACGGTGTCTCCAGTCGCGAATACTCCAGAACAGGCGGCTTTGGTCTTTTCCGGACCGCAGTTTTTTATCGCCTTGATTGCTGGGATACTCATGGCGTTTGCCTTCCAATTTCTGTTAACCAATTTCACCCTTGCCGCAGGCATTTCAGCGGCAGATAATCCATTAGAGGACGCTGAAACCTGGGGTGGCAAGATTAAGGCAGTTGAATTCAAACTAGGAGCATTGGCTTTAGTTACCGTCAATATTGCCTTATTCATCGCCTGTTTTCTGGCGGTAAAACTGACCCTAATTAACAGCCTGACTCTGGGAGCGATTACAGGCGTGGTGATTTGGTCTGCCTACTTCTTGCTGCTACTGTGGGTGAGTTCGACGGCAATGAGTTCTGTTGTGGGTTCCGTTGCAAATACGGCGAGTTCAGGCTTGCAAGGAGTCATCGGTGTAGCCACTACCGCTTTGGGTGGAAGAGCGGCAAATGCTCAAATTGTCAATACAGTTGAGGAATCTGTAGCAGCCGTTCGCCGTGAATTGAGTTCCACGGTTGACCCTACCCGCCTCCAGGAAACTGTACAAGACTACGTGGCAGATTTGCCTATACCCAACCTCGATCTCAAACAAATTCGCAATGATTTGGAAAATTTGCTCAGTGGTTCAGAATTGAGGTCTATCGCTGAAAGTGATATTCTGCAAAACGTGAACCGTCAGACGTTCGTCGATTTAGTCAGCAGTCGCACCGATTTATCCAAACAAGATATTAATGGGATTGCCGATCAACTCGAAGCCGCTTGGCAGAAGGTATTGGGTCAACAAAACCAAACCGAACCCCAGGCAAAACTGCTCAATTTCCTCCAGTCTGCCAGTCCCGAAGAGCTAACCTCAGATCAGCTTGGTGATAAGCTGGGACAACTCGTGGGCGTTGGAGCGGGTAAATCCGATGGCGGTAATGGCAATGGTGGCTTCGGGGAGCAAGCCGTGCAAATGGGTGTCAGCGCTTTAATGAATAGAGTCCTGTCGCGGACGGATTTGTCTGACGTAGATGTGGAAAAGATTTCCAGCCAGTTGCAACAGTTTAAAGATCAAGCCACAGAGCAAGCTAAACATCTTTCCTCTGAGGTGGCTGAGCGAGTCCCTGGACAATCGTTTAGTACGATTAAGTCCGATGTAGAAAACTACCTGATTAATTCTAAGCCTTGGCACTTGAACCGAGAGACAATTAAGCAGGAATTTAAAGACGTTATCTATGACGCGGAAGCTGCTCCCAAGGCAGTTCGGCAGCAATTAGAGCGACTGAATCGAGATGATTTCGTGAACCTGCTGGAATCACGGGATAATTTCACCTCTGAAAAAATAGCGGATATTGCCGATCAGTTAGAAGGTATCCGCCAGGAGGTTCTAGAAACCGTTCAAGATGCGGAGTCGGAAGAACAGTCCCAAGACATCCGCACTCGCGTGGAAAATTATCTACGCCATACCGAAAAGGAAGAACTGAATCCGGAAGGGATTGAGCGGGATTTCCAAGCACTTCTAGATGACCCCCAGGCGGGTATTGACGCACTCCGCGATCGCCTATCCCAGTTTGACCGTGATACCCTAATCCAACTGCTCTCTCAACGGAAAGACTTTAGTCAAGAGGAAATCGAGCAACGGGTTAGTCAACTTGAGAGTACACGCGATCGCGTTTTGTCCCAAGCTCAGGAATTGCAAGACCAAGCGAAATCCAAAGCCGATGAGCTGCGCGGTAAGGTAGAAGACTATCTACGCCATACGAACAAAGAAGAACTGAATCCCGACGCGATTGAGAACGAGTTACAAACGCTCCTGGATGACCCACAGGCAGGATTCTCGGCATTACGGCAAAGGTTATCTCAATTTGACCGGGATACGCTAGTGCAATTGCTTAATCAGCGCGAGGATCTCAGCCAGGAAGAGATTAATCAGGTCATTGACCAGTTCCTAAATGTGCGGGATACTATCCTGAATGCACCACGAGAATTAGCGGATAATGCGAAGGAGCAGTACGAGCAAATCACCCATAAGATTGCTGAATATCTGCGGAACACAAATCTGGAGGAACTCGATCCAGACGGGATTAAGCAGGATTTAGCGAAACTCCTAGATGACCCGAAACAGGGAGCGTTAGCAGTGCGCGAACACCTCGCTCAGGTTGATCGCGAAACCTTGGTCAAACTCCTCAGTCAACGGGACGACTTAAGCGAGGAGCAAGTTAATCGAATTATTGACCAAGTGCAAAATGCGATTCAAAGCATTGTCAAAGCACCGCGACGCTTGGCAAGTCGTGCTAAAGATAAGGTACAGGATGTCCAAGCCAATTTTGAAGCGTATCTGCGGAATACGGATAAGGAAGAACTCAATCCTGAAGCCATCAAGCGGGAGCTACAACAGTTATTTAATCAGCCATCAGAAGGCTGGAAGAATGTGAGCGATCGCCTCTCTCACTTTGACCGTTCAACGCTGGTGGCGCTGCTGTCACAACGGGAGGATATATCCTCCGAGGAAGCGAACCAGATTGCAGATAATATTGATTCTGTCCGCAATCAGTTAGTCGAACAAGCACAAGCGGTTCAGCATAAACTGCAATCGGCAATTGACAGCATTTTTGCCCGAATTCGCACCTACCTCAACTCCCTGGAGCGTCCCGAACTCAACTATGAGGGGATTAAGCGAGACATCCGTAAATTGTTTGATGATCCAGAAGCCGGATTTGATGCGTTGCGTGATCGGCTAGATCAGTTTGACCGAGACACATTGGTGGCTCTGTTGAGTTCCCGCGAGGACATCTCCCAAGCCGATGCCAATCGGCTGATCGAGCAAATTGAAGGGGTGCGCGATCGCGTACTCAGCCGCGCCGAACGCCTGCAAGAGGAAGCTCAAAAACGGGTTAAACAACTCAAGCACAATGCGAAGAAACAAGTGCAAGAAACCCGAAAAGCTGCTGCAACGGCGGCTTGGTGGTTGTTTGGTACAGCGCTGACTTCCGTCGCAGTTGCGGCTTTTGCGGGCATGTTAGCCGTAGGCGGTTTAGCCATGTTTAGTTAGCTTATCAGGGCGGGTTTCGTTGTTCAGTTTAAGGTTTGTCTACTCAGTTAATCCCTAAACCCGCCCCTACATTGTTTGGATGCGATCGCGGAAATAGAAATGACGATTTATAATGTCACCAATCCCACCGTACCGCCGTATTCATCTACGATGATGGCAATATGAAAACGCTGTCGTAACATACAGCGCTACTAACACCGTCAAAAGTCTCCTCTGCGGGGGTGCAGGGTTCATGTCATGAAATAGAGTATGCAAATCACCATTGAAATTCCTGATGAAATTGCCCAACGACTCGACCAAACAAGGGGGAGTCTCTCCCGTCGTCTGCTAGAAGTTATTATTGCTGATGCTTACCACTGTGGCAAAATAAACACGGCTGAAGTGCGTCAAATACTCCAGTTACCATCTCGTCTTGAAACTCATGCCTTTTTGAAGCGGATGAGAGTTTATCTGAACTATGACGAATCTGAATTACAACAGGATCTTAAAACTCTTAAGGAGTTCAGATCTACATGATTGTTATCTCTGACACTTCTCCAATTTGTTATTTGTTGCTAATTAACCAAATTGAAATATTACCAGTCTTGTACAATGTTGTGACCATTCCTCAGACTGTTGCAGATGAACTGAGTGCGTCTGAGTCACCTCCTGTAGTGAAACGTTGGATAGCTCATCCTCCCAGCTGGCTTCAGATCCGGCTACTCAGCACTTCTCAAGGTATTGAACTGGACAAACTTGATCCGGGTGAACGAGAGGCAATTTTACTAGCAGAAGAACTTAAAGCCAATCTGGTTATTTTGGATGATAAAGCAGCAAGACGAATTGCGTTGGAACGCGGATTAAGAATTATTGGACTTTTGGGTATTTTGAAAGACGCGGCTAGAGCTGGTTTACTAGATTTAGAGATAACTTTTGAACAGTTGCGAGAAGTTGGCTTTTGGGTTGCACCAAGTTTGTTGGAACAATTGCTGAAAGATAATTAATTTAAATTCGGTCAATAGTCCTCAAACCTTTACGAATGACCAAGGACAAATGACAAATGACAAATTAGGTTCTAGAACGATTCGGAACCAGGCGATCGCTCTCATCATAAATTTCACCCACCAGTTCCTCTAAAATGTCTTCTAATGTCACTAATCCCACCGTACCGCCGTATTCATCCACGATGATGGCAATATGAAAACGCTGTCGTAACATATCCTTGAGTAAATTCGCCACTCGATTGGTTTCTGGCACATAAATCGGTGGGTCCATCGCAGCCGTCACGGAAATATCCCCTTCTTCTGGTTGGGCGACTCTTAAATACTGAAGCGCTCTCTTCAGGTGAACGATGCCGACAATTTCATCTTTGGATTCTTCCTGAACTGGAATCCGAGAATATCCAGTTTCTAAACAAAAATTAACTAAATTTTGCAACGTCTCCTCGTGGGAAATTGTCCGCATTTCAATCCGGGGTTTCACCACATCGCGAGCGCTTAAATTGTCTAACATCAACGCTTTACTCAACAGTTGATGCTTATCCAGATCGAGAATTCCTTTCCCCCCTAACACCTCAATCATTAACTTAAGATCCCGCACCGATTCCCCCTCTTGGACAATCCCCCCCTGGAAAAAGCGAATCGCTGCCTGGGCAATAGTTTCCAAAAAATAAATAATGCCAAAAAAGGATAAAAATCGCGACAGCCAATAGATCGGGCGAACCACAGTCTGGAACACAGGCAAGACATTATTAATTGCCAAGGATTTGGGCGTAATTTCCCCGAAAATCAAAACAACAAACGTGACAACCGCAGTCGCAAGTCCTAACCCTGCATTTCCCAGCCACAAGGCAAACAGATTACTGGTGAGAATTGCCGAAAAATTATTGATTAAATTATTGCCCACCAGCAGCGTCGTAATAAAGCGTGATCGCTTCTCTAAAACCAGGCGAAATATACCACTGGGATCACCTTTGTCTTTAATCAGCGCCCTCAGTTTCAGATTATCTAATGCCGTGATTGCTGTCTCTGAACCTGAGAACATCCCCGACAGCACAAACATCACAATCAGTACGGCAATATCAAGCCAAACATTGCCCAAAAGAGGACCGATGTCTGACGCCGCAAGTAAATAAATGGGGATTGGCAAGGCAATCATGCTGAAATGGCGAAATTTTGGCGAAGGCTATCTTACCAAACCCTTAGGGAAAATCGGGCAGGGGAAATGGGGCAAACAAAGTAGAGGGCAGAGGGCAGAAGGGCAGGGGGTTTTAGTCCCTTAACGTTTGTTGACATACCGGAATTGATTGGTGCGTATTCGCGATCGCGAGGAACCTCAGCGGCAATCTTTGGGTTGGCAAACAGACAGAGAGTAGGACGTAACGTGATCAGTATCCTACTCCTTTTGCCATAGATTGACAGTTAACCCACATTGTAAGCCGTCTGTAATGCCCACCAAAGTAGGAACCCAATACCCCCCAGAACTAACACCGTCGAAATCACGATCGCCAGAGGACTATCTGCTCCCTTAAACTTCATGATGCCACGATTTAGGTCTGACATATTCTGTTACACACTCCTATTCTGATTGAAGGGATTTCCCAACTTGAATATATCCTGCCTTGACGGTTTTGATCACAAAATTCCATTTAGGGGTTGCTGAATTTTAATCTGTGTCTATCTACTTCTCGACATTTTCCCCCTCATCCCCTAACCCCTTCTCCCAAGCTTGGGAGAGGGGCTGGGGGTGAGGGGTTGAGCTTAAGCACGATAATATCGTACCCCTACACCCTACTCAGGCTAAATTAGGGTCAATAGTGGTCATTGTCGATCAAATGAAGGAGAGGATTGGGTGAAAGCGTTATTAATCATTCTCGGAGTGTTGCTGGGATTGGTGGTGGCAGTAGAAATCGGCTTGCGTTTACTCTTTGGCTTGGGGAAACCGCCAATTTATATAGCCGATGAGCAAATTGGCTATTTATTAGCCCCTAACCAAAAGACGACTCGTATGGGTAATCGGATTGCCATTAACGCCTATTCCATGCGAAGTGATGCGATTACACCAGAGCGATCGCCCTCTACGCTGCGGGTTTTACTCTTGGGTGATTCTATCGTGAATGGGGGCTGGTGGACTGACCAAGACGAAACCCTTTCAGCGCAGCTTGCCACTCAATTGACACCGTTCAAGTCCCAGAAGGTGTTTGAGCAAATCGAAGTGCTTAACGCCTCTGCTAATTCCTGGGGACCTCGGAATGAATCGGCGTATCTACAAAAGTTTGGCACGTTCAACGCCCAAGCTGTCGTCTTGGTGATTAATACCGATGATCTCTTTGCCACAGCCCCCACCCCGATCCCCGTGGGACGCGATCGCAATTACCCCAGCCATAGACCCCCATTAGCCCTGATTGAGGCAATGAACCGTTTTTTGCCTTACGAATCTCCACCCGAAATGGCGGCTGTCCGTGCGGAAAAAGGCGATCGCGTGGGGTTTAACTTAGATGCTATTGGTCACGCTTACAGGCTTTCTCAGGAGGCAGGGGCGGAGTTTCTGCTCGTCATGACTCCCCTATTACGGGAAATTGGCGAACCCGGACCCCGTGATTATGAAATCAAAGCCCGAAATCGCCTGAAAGCGTTTACCGAAGCCCAGCAAATTCCCTATATCGACGGTTTACCTCTGTTCAACAACGCGCCAACCCCAGAAACCTGGTATCGGGATCACATCCACTTAAGTCCCCAGGGTAATCAGCAAGTCAGCGAAGTCATTGCGCGATCGCTTGAGCGTCATTTGTCATTGATAAGTAGGTAGGGGCAATAAAAGTTAACGGCTGAGATCGTCATTCGTCATTCGTCATTTGTCATTTGTAAGGGTTTGAATAACATTCACCGAACTCAACATAGTTCGGTTTATTTCCACCGACCTACTTACAAACCACAGCCTGATTCAGACAAATTGCCGTAACCCTTGTTATACCGTAGGGTGGGTTGAGCGAAGTCGAAACCCACCAGCCTTAATTCAGTACCATTCCGATTAAGACACCGCAATCATGGGAGATTTGAGTTTATCAGTCTCTCGGTCTACCTGATGCCAAACTTGACCATCCAAAGCCATCTGCTCCACTAAACTCGCTAAACGCAGGGCTTTCAGCGCCTGTTCACCACCAACAGAGGGTTGATTTCCGCCACGCACACAGTTGACAAAATGTTCTAACTCGGCGTAAAGCGGTTCGATATTACTGGTGTAAACCTTTTCAATTAACCCATCTTGGCGATAGAGAACCTGACCATAGTCGGTTTCACAATTAGCCGTCGTTTGCCGATGAATCAGAATTTCGTTATTGAGAAAATCGGCTTCTGTGAGGGAATTTTTACAATGGGCGGCAATGCGACGGATTTTGCGATGGGTCACTTTACTTGAGGTAAGTGTTGCCACAATGCCATTAGCAAAAACTAAATTAGCGGTGACATAATCTAAATGCCCCGACTCAGAGGCATTGCTACCACTAGCCGTTAATCGGATGACCGGGGCATCCGCCAATTCCATCAGCAGGTCAATATCGTGGATCATTAAATCCAGAACCACAGATACATCATTGGCTCTGTGGGAATAGGGACTCATGCGATGCGCCTCTAGTGCCAGCAATTTCTCCGTCTTCAAGACTTTGCTAAGTTCTTGAAAGGCAGGATTAAACCGTTCAATGTGACCCACTTGCAGAATACATTGATACTCAGCAGCAGCGTTGACTAGGGATTCTGCCTCAGCGATACTGGCAGCAATCGGTTTTTCGATTAAGGCATGAACCCCTGATCGCAAACAGGTCATTCCCACTTCATAATGTAGTCGGGTGGGTACGGCAATACAAACCGCATCCACATAAGGGAGTAAATCGCGATAATCTTCAAAGAAGCGAACACGGTATTTACTTGCCGTGTCCAAACCCCGTTCTACGTTAATGTCTGCCACGCCTACCATTTCCACGTCTTTCAAAAGACTCAAAACGCGGGCATGATGCTGTCCCATGTTACCAACGCCAATCACGCCAATTCGGATTGGCTGCGGCAGGCTACGTTGGACATGAGTATCCAGATGTCTTTGATACATGCTATCTTGCACTCTTATATGCTCCTCCACCACGGGAACTAAGTCAATTTACTTATGTTGAGCCGCCTTAAACCATCCAGATAGTACCACAGCACCTTTAAATGTGAAGAATTCCAAAGATTGCCCCAATTTGCCAGATAACGGAAGTCTTTCGGACGGCTATTCTGTTTTCATTGTGGGTTTACGGTTACTTTAGGTGTAGGTAAATGTGTCAGTTTTTGGGTTGTCCATTTTGGGCAGAGGGGCAGAGGGGGAGCTGGGGGAGATGGGGAAGATGGGGGAGATGGGGGAGATGGGCGAGATGGGCGAGATGGGCGAGATGGGGGAATTGTAGGGGCGGGTTTTACCGCTAACGTTTGCTTTGCACCCTGATATAACTAAACCCGCCCCCACCTAACCGTTCAATTATCACAAATGACAAATGACAAATGACGAATGACAAATGACAAATGACAAATAACAAATGACGGGGGTAAAGATGTCGAAAGCTGTAGTTTTATTGTCTGGTGGATTGGATTCGTCTACAGTTCTCTATCAAGCTAAGGCAGAGGGCTATGAGTGTTATGCGATATCCTTTAACTATCAACAGCGACATCAACGGGAACTCGAATCCGCGATCGCAATTGCTAAAGGTGCAGGTGTCAAAGACCATCAGGTGGTACGCTTTGACTTAAGCCAGTGGGGAGGTTCAGCCTTAACGGATGATACCCTCGATTTGCCCCAGACGCGATCGCTCCAGCAGATGTCCCAGAGTATCCCCATTACCTACGTCCCCGCACGAAATACCATTTTTTTGAGTTTTGGGCTATCCTACGCCGAAGCGATCGGTGCTACAGCTATCTATCTGGGTGTTAATGCGTTAGATTATTCCGGTTACCCCGATTGCCGTCCTGATTATATCCAAGCCATGCAGGAAGTCTTTCGCCTAGGCACAAAACAGGGGCGCGAGGGAGAGCCGATTCAAATTATCACCCCGCTAATTCAGCTAAAAAAAACAGAAATTATCGAGTTAGGCAATAAACTGGGAGTGCCTTGGCAAGAAACTTGGTCTTGCTATGCTGGGGATGAGGTGGCTTGTGGTGTCTGTGATTCTTGTCGCTTGCGGCTTGCCGCTTTTGCTGAACTCGGACTACAAGATCCCTTGTCTTATGAAAAAGTTTGACCCGTCACCTTGTTCAAGGACAGGTTATGAAAACTAAGCAGCTTGTGAAAAAACTGGGGCAATTTAGCCGACGACTTAATTCCCGTTCCATCTGGATATTCGTTGCCGTTATCCAAGTTTTACTATTATTACTAATCTATTTAACCTGGTCCCCCACGCATTTAACCTTATTTGTTCCGGCTGATGAAGCGTCGGCTTGGCAGTCGTTAATCACGGATTTTCACCAGAACTATCCCAAAATCCGGATTAACTTGAAAACGAGAACTAACCTAGCAGGTGACGTAACCTATCGGCTGAAGGAAGATTTTGTTCGGGAGTGCCAAGCGGGAAATTCACTTTATGATTTAGTCTATACAGATATTATCTGGATGCCGGAGTTTGCTGCCAAGGGGTGTCTGGTTAATCTATATGAATGGACGGCTAAAGATACCCTCATAAACGAAGGATTTTTACCAAGTGCGATTGATGCAGGAGAATATAAAGGTCAGCTCTATCGGATGCCTTTGCGTTCAGATATTGGTCTCTTATACTACCGCAAAAATTTACTGGGTAATACTCAGCCACCTGCCACCTTACAGCAATTGAAAACCCTTGCCCAAAGTTGGAACAATCAAGGGAACTCTCAAGGCGTTTATTTATGGCAGGGATGGCGGTATGAAGGATTGGTTGCTACCTTTGTCGAGGTATTAGAAAGCTATGGCGGATTCTGGATTAAGCCGGAAAGTTTAGAGGTGGGATTGGAGCAACCTGAGGCTGAACAAGCTGTCCAGTTTTTACTCAATACAATTCGAGATAATATTTCGTCGCCAGAAGTTATCTTATACAGCGAAGAGGAATCATTGGAAACGTTTAACCAAGATCAGAATACGATATTCCTGCGCCAGTGGCCCTATGTATGGAATCAATTTACTGATCCCGCTAATATCGGCGTACAAGTCTTGAATCTTTCAAGCAATCCAACTAATAATAATTTACGTCCAAGTGGCTGTAATGGGAGTTGGGGCTTAGGCATCGCGAAGAATTCAAAGCATCAAGATAAAGCCTGGAAAGCGATTCAATACTTTACCAGTCAAGCAGCCCAGAAAAAGTTAATTTTAGAGAAAGGATATTTACCCAGTCGAGAAGCGTTATTTGATGATCCAGAAATTACAGCGAAATATCCCTATTTACCGTCGTTGAAAGAGGCAGTAAAAAATTCAATATTGCGCCCTCCCATTCCTCAGTATGATCAAGCCTCTTTTATCTTACAGAAATATCTGAGTAAATTAATTACCAGAACCGCCCTTGCTCAACGAGTTGATAATAACGAGATAACCAGGTTGATGCAGGAAGCCGCCAATGAAACGCGCCAACTGTTAAATTTAGATGCGATCTCAGTTCAACGTTGAGGTAATCAAGAAAGCACTATGACTCGCAAACGCTTAATTATTGAAATGGGTATGGGGGTAGACCAACATGGACAAGAACCCACTGTAGCTGCATCTAGGGCTGTGCGGAACGCGATCGCGCACAACGCCTTACCCGGTGTCTGGGAAGTTGCAGGTTTGAGCGATCCCAATCAAATGATTGTAGAGGTGCAAGTCGCCGTACCTTATCCGGATCAAGTGCGACAGGAAGAGGTTCTCGCTGTATTACCCTTTGGGCAAAAATCACTCACCGTACAATCTGGGGGAATGGTGGTTCAAGGTCGAGCCATTCCTGAACTCAATGATAAAAATGACGAAATGCTAATTGCTGTTGCCGCCGTTACCGTTTTCGTGGAAACTGAATAGTTGAGTTAACCCAATCAAAATTATGGAGTGAATATCTCCACGACTTACCAACTCAATTTAGAGTCATTCATAAAGACAATATTAAAGACAATATTAATTATCTGTAGGGTGGGTTAGGCGGAAGTTTAATCTAGACAAATAACCCCTTAATTGAGATATCCGCCGTAACCCACCAATAAAAACTATAATTGTGTATTAAGATTGACTTGATCAATCATCCCTGAGTCTTAGTATTTCAATAATACCAATTTTACTCTAGACGTATTCAGCAATGGAGAATAAAACAATGTCAACAAAACCGATTGAAGCACTCGTCAGAACCTATTTTACCAAAGTGGCAGCGATGAATCCCGACGGTTGGCTGGACGACTTTGCTGAAGATGCTGTCAGTTATGATCCGGTAGGACAACCTCCCACGAAAGTTCATGAAGGATTTCAGGAATTTTTTGCTCAGCTACAGGGAGTATTTAAACAACTTGAAGCAACAATCGAGCATATTTTTGTGGCGGGTAATGAAGCTGCCGTTAAGTGGACAATGCAGGGACTCAGTAAGAGTGACAAAACCATAACCTTTGAAGGAATCACCGTTTTTGAGGTGAATGAAGCGGGTAAAATCCAAAGCACTCGTGCTTACTGGAATCCCGCCGATATGATAGCGCAACTTAAAGGAGGTTGAATTGGGGAATGGTTACGGCTGTAATGGATATTGTTGGCAATAAGCAACTCTATTGAAAGAACACGAATCATGAATTTAAAAGAACGGCACGGAGATAAGTTATTTGGTAATCTAACAACTAATGGAAGTGGTTAAATCGAACATGGTAAAAAAAAATTACAGCCGTTCAGAAGGTTAACTGCTAAAATCAAAATTCGTTTAGTCCATCGCAAAACCCAGTGGACTCTGACTATTCAGGGATGGATAGTGACACTGATTTGTATACTTTCTCTAATGCTATTCACCCTCAACACTATCTATCCATTCCTGGCGGTTAACTCTCCCGTGGCGGCTGATGTCATGGTGGTGGAAGGCTGGATACCCGATTACGCCATTAAAGACGCGATCGCACTCTTTCAACGCGGGTCTTATAATTATCTGATTACCACAGGTTTGCCTGTTTCCAAGGGATATTATTTAGCCGAATACAATAATTTTGCCGAACTCACCGCCGCCACCTTTATCACCTTGGGGTTTAATCCAGAACAATTAGTGGCTGTTCCCGCCCCCAATGTGATTAAACATCGGACTCAAGCTAGCGCCGTCGCCCTACGGGAATGGTTATCGACATCCGAATTAGAGGTAAAATCGATTAATCTCTATTCGTTGGGACCTCATGCCCGTCGAAGCTGGATTATATTTAAAGCTGTATTAGAACCAAAAATCCGAGTTGGTGTGATTGCGGCTGAACCTCAAGAGTATGATCCGCAACAGTGGTGGCAATCTAGCGAAGGAGTACGAACTATGATTGGGGAAGCGATCGCCTATCTCTATTCCCTATTTGTCGATTGGCAGACTTAAATTCTCTTTTGGTCAACACTAACACAAAATTGCCGTCCATTATCTAAAATATTTGCGATTACACAAAAGGATAGTTACATTGATTTTAATAAATTTATCAATCTAAAGGCAGCTATGCATACCACAACTAATGGAAAAACCATTCTTAGCAATGATGCTCATGAAATGGCAACGCACGGTGCAGAGTCTCTTGGCTCAGAGCAGCCGCACGGCGATGTTGTTAAGAAGGTGGCAATTATCGGTTGTGGCTACGTGGGAACGGCTGTCGCTTACCATTGGCAAAAACAGGGTCACTTCGTCACAGTAACGACTACGCGGGAAGAGCGCGTTGCCGAACTTGAGGAAGTAGCTGATCAGGTTGTAATTATGCAAGGAAATGACGCCAAAGCTGTTCATTCTCTGGTACAAAACCAGGATATCTGTCTACTAAGTGTTGCTCCAACCAGCACTCGTCAGGTGGAAGCAGAAGTCTATCGGGAAACATACATTCCCACCGTGAAAAACTTGGTCGCCGCCTTGACGAAAACTTCCACATTTAAGCAGTTAATTTACCTAAGTAGCTGCTCAGTATACGGAAACAAGAATGGCGAGTGGGTTGATGAAACGTCTGGGGTAGATACAGATAATGAATATAATCAAGTGCTGTATGAAGCCGAGCAGATTCTGTTAAATTCAGTCCCTGAAGACTTAAGCGTTTGTATCCTGCGATTGGGCGGAATTTATGGTCCGGGTAGAGAGTTGATCAAACGGTTAAGCCGTCTGGCTGGGAAAACTCTACCTGGAAGTGGTGAAAGCTTTGCTTGTTGGATTCATTTGGATGATATTGTGACAGCGGTGGATTTTGCCTATCAAAATAGACTCAAGGGCATTTATAATCTGGTGAATAATTTACGCTGGACTAGCCGAGAATTGTGCGATTATGTTTGCGATAACCAAGGTTTAGAAAGAGTTATTTGGGATGCTACCAAACCTAGTTTTCGCGCTCTGAATGCACGGATTAATAATCAGAAGATTAAAGCCGCTGGTTACCAGTTGATTCATCCAGAGACGATTGTTTGAATAAATAGTCAAGGATAAGTGACGAAAAAGAGCCAGACTCATAATACTCGATATCCTCTTCTGTGAAGTTTAATAATAACATGAGGAAGTTACAGTTACAAAACACTAACTCCAAATTGCATAAGTCGGGAAGCCTGAGAGATAAGTGCATAGGCTATATCATTTAGGGTTGTAACCCGCTGGGAAAGCCGGAATTTTCTGGACTAATCGCCGATGTTACAGTTTTGGCAACCACGGACTCAAATTCCCCGCTTCAATAGTAAAACAAAGAGGTTACAGCCAAAAATGTTTAGTTGTTAAACTTTTGTATAGAACAGACTGAGCCTCAGTCTGAAGGGGGAATCATGAACACCAGACATAGAGCGATCGCAACTTTAGGACTAGCCGCTATATTGGGAGCGCTTACCGTTGCTTGCGAAGGGGGAGAAGGAGGAAACTATACGTCTGAAGCTCCTAGCGAACAGGCTCCCATGAAAGTCTCACCCGAGGCAGCTTCCCTCCCAGAGACTCAATCAGATGCAGAGAACTTGCCGGGGACTAGATTCGCGCCGCAAGCCCAGCAATCACAGAGTTTAGATCGCCTCCAGGGTCTACGTCCAGATCCCGAAGCATCTAACCGCGAAACCTACAGTACCATCCCAGAAAATCCCTTTTTAAGCGCTAACAGCAATCCTCTCTCTACGTTTTCCATTGATGTTGATGCAGCTTCGTATAGTAACGTGCGGCGCTTTATCAATGAGAATCGACTTCCACCCCCCAATGCGGTGCGACTTGAGGAATTAATCAATTATTTTACTTACGATTATCCCCAACCTAAAGAAGATAAACCTTTTTCTATCACCACAGAAGTTGCCGAAGCGCCTTGGAATTCCAAACACAAATTAGTTCACATTGGCTTGCAAGGAAAAATTATTTCGACCGAAAATTTACCTCCCAGTAATCTGGTCTTTTTGTTAGATGTTTCCGGTTCCATGTCGGACGCCAATAAACTCCCCTTACTTAAAGAAGCATTCCGGTTACTCGTAGACCAATTGCGAGATGAAGATAAGGTTAGTATTGTTGTCTATGCAGGTGCGGCTGGGACAGTGCTACCGCCAACACTTGGAAACCAAAAAGACACTATATTAGCAGCAATTGATAAACTCGAAGCTGGAGGATCAACGGCTGGAGGTCAGGGAATTAAACTGGCGTATAAATTAGCTCAAGACAATTTTATCGAATCCGGTAATAATCGCGTGATTCTCGCTACTGATGGAGATTTCAATGTCGGTATCTCTAGCGATGAGCAATTAGTTAAGCTGATTGAAGAGAAACGAGAGCAAGACATTTTCCTTACCGTGCTAGGATTTGGCACAGGGAATCTCCAAGATGCCAAGATGGAAAAAATCGCCAATAAAGGCAATGGCAATTATGCATATATTGACAATATCCTAGAAGCGAATAAAGTCCTAGTCAATGAAATCGGTGGAACCTTACTCACCATTGCCAAGGATGTGAAAATTCAAGTGGGATTTAACCCGGAAAAAGTGCAAGGCTATCGGCTAATCGGTTATGAAAATCGGCGACTGCAAAATGAAGCGTTTGAGGATGATAAAAAAGACGCAGGCGAGTTAGGTGCGGGTCATTCTGTTACCGCCCTCTATGAAATTATTCCCGTGGGTGTGAAGAGTGATGTTTCGTTATCGGATGTTGATCTCGTAGACTCTCAACAGAAAACTGATGAATCGATGACCTTTTCCGGGAATGAGTTAATGCAGGTGAAGTTACGATATAAGCAGCCGGATCAGGATACATCCCAACTGATTACCGCACCTGTTGTGGATAAAGGATTAACCTTAGCCCAAGCCTCGAATAATTTTAAATTCTCCGCTTCGGTTGCTGAATTTGGTATGGTATTGAGAGAATCACAGTACAAAGGGAATGGTAATCTTGATCATGTTTTACAGCTTGCTAGTCAATCTCAAGGAGCAGATTTAGATGGATACCGAGCCGAGTTTATTCGGTTAGTCAAGCGAGCGAAATCGCTATAAGTCGGTGGGCAAAATTAAGGTTAATCGCGGCTATTGTCATTGGTCATTTGTCATTGGTCATTTGTTATTTGTTTTACTCGCGGAAAAGCTAGATTAAGTAAAGGGCGACCCAATTAAATTGAGTGGATACAGTTGTTTAGTTAGACAAGCGGGTCGCCCCTACATCAGCATTAACGGTGATGGGTCGTTTGTCAATATTTAACTGGCTTCAACTTGGATCAAAACTAAAAAAAATATTGATGTCGCCATGAATTCTATTATTCAAAACTCAAATAATAACTACCCAGAATTTTCCCGGCAAGGTTATCTGATTCAGCGGGAATTGGGACACAACCGCAGTAGTGGGCGGGTAACGTACTTAGCCACCCATCAATCTACCGAACAACCTGTAGTGCTTAAACAATTTCAATTTGCCAAAACGGGTGCGAATTGGTCAGATTTTGACGCCCATGAACGGGAAATTACGCTGCTGCAACAATTGGATTGTCCTAGTATTCCTCAGTACCTGGATGCATTTGAAACGCCGGATGGCTTTTGCTTAATTCAGGAATACAAGCAAGCCCCCTCTTTAGCCGTTCCCCAATCCTTTACCCCAGAGGAAGTTAAACAAATTGCGATCGCACTCTTGGAGGTGTTGGTTTACCTACAACAGCAAGTTCCGCCAATTATCCATCGAGATATTAAGCCGGAAAATATTTTAGTTGAACGTTCCCCCCAGATTAAGGTTTATTTAGTCGATTTTGGTTTAGCGCGTGCGTTTGGGGATGATTTGGCGGCGAGTAGTGTGGTGAAGGGCACGTTAGGATTTATGCCACCGGAACAGATGTTTAATCGTCAACTCACGGAAGCGTCTGATTTATATGGATTAGGAGTAACGTTGATTTGTTTACTCACTCAGACTAAATCGGCTGATATTGGCAATTTAATGGATGAGGACTGTCGAATTAACTATAAATCCCTAGTATCGGGTCTGAATCCTCAGTTTATCACCTGGCTGGATAAAATGGTCGCACCCAAATTGCGCGATCGCTTCCCCAATGCGGCGACGGCGCTGGCGGAGTTGTTACCGATTGATGTAGTGGGGAATTCGCCAACTTCGGATCAATTTCAGCGACTCCAGTCTGGGATTACGCCGATGTTGCTGTTGAAAGTTGGGGTATTGGCGGTGATTGGTACAGGTTTCGCGATCGCATCCCGAATTACCAATCCTGTAGCCTTTGAAAATCCTCAAGCCGCAGTACAGCAATTGCAGCAAACGGGTGAATGTGCTGGATGTAATTTGAGTGGCGCTGATTTGAGGGAAATGGATCTGAGAACCGTTGATTTGAGAGAGGCTAATCTGAGTGAAGCTAACCTCCAGGGAGCGAATTTGCAAAGTGCTAATTTAGAGAATGCCAATTTGAATGGGGCGAATTTGATTAATGCGGATCTTAAGGGCGCTTACCTAAAAAACGCTGATTTAACGGCGGCAAAGCTGACAGGGACTAAGCTTAAAAATACGGATCTCAGAGGTGCGATTATGCCTGGTAATTTGACCCAATAGATAAGCCCTATAGAGCCAGTCTACCCTAGGAATTTAGTCCCTAAACGCGCCCCTACAACGGGGGATAAATTCATTGAATTTTTCTGTCTTTTTTGTGTCATTGTTTAGCCGGGAGTGGACGGTTCTCAAAGTTAGGATACTTGGCATCAACTTTAGCAGCTTTTTTAGCAATCCGGTTAAAGAAAAAATGAGCCAGTTTTAGTTGCCTAAAAATCTGCTGCGGATCAGACAGATGTGTCGTTGGTAACTCTTGTCCCATTTCTTTCAACACCAATCCTAGCGGCACATTGATTTCATCCTGGAGTTGCAGGCAACGGGTAAAATAGGGACCGTAAGCTGCTATCAATGAGCCAACCCCGCCCCGCGCTTGTCCCCACCCAATGTAATAGAGTCCCTTGTAATCCTCAATAAACGAGCTACCATAACATTTAACCACAGATCCTTCAACGCGCTGAAGTTCCTCCGGTAAGAAGGGATAGGCAACATGATAACCAGTAGCACAAACAATTAAATCAAATTCCTGCTCGCTCCCATCGACAAACTCGACTTTTTTTCCCTGAAGCCGACGCACTCCAGGTTTGGCAAGAATCCGACCATGTTTAATATAATACGGCACTTCATTATTTAACGTGGGGTGTTTCTCAAAAATGCGATGGTTCGGTTTAGATAAACCATAGTCTTGATGAGTTCCAAACGTCAGACGAATGATGCCGGACATCGCCAGCCGTTGAAACCATTCTGGCATCCACCATCGCAGGAGATCAGCCGTCGGCACTCCCATAAACGTTTTGGGAAGAAACCAGACGGATTCACGCATACTTAAAACACTCTTACGGCTTACCCGTGCGGCTTCGGCGGCAATATCACAGGCTGAATTTCCACCACCAATCACTAGCACCCGTTTACCCCGAAGTTGATCGGGTTTTTTGTAATCTTTAGAATGAATAATCTGCCCGTGAAATTGTCCCTCAAATTCCGGAAACCGTTTGCACCAGTGATGTCCGTTACACAGTAATACACCTTTATAAATCCGTTGTTCTCCATTGGCAAAGGTAACTTCCCAGAGATTGTTTTCAATTGGTCGAACATACTCAACAGTACGATTGAGTTCAATCTGCTCCCGTAACTGAAAATGATCGGCAAAACGATTCAGATAATCCCGGATATGTTGAGCGCTGGGAAAATCTGGATAATCATCGGGCATGGGAAAATGAGTAAATTGGGTAATAGTCCGGGATGAAATAATATGGGCAGTTTCATAAACCCCGTGATACCAATTACCACCGATATCATCACTGCCATCCACCTGATCATAGACAATACCCGCCGCTTTCAGGGCTTGAGCCATACCCAATCCCACAAACCCTGCGCCGAGAATCAACTGCTTGTGACTGGTATTAACCTGCTGTACGGTTGAGCGAGAATGACTAACTTGCACCACGATTTAATCTTTTGGCAAACTCATTACTGATCCAGTCTAATAAGCCAGGAGTGTATCGTTTGAAAAGCTGGACATTTTGCGCGATCGCATCCGGGAAAACGTGCAGTTGCTCCCGCCGAATGCCTTGAAGCGTCGCCGCCATCACCTTCGCCGGATCAGTTGTCCAGGAGTCTGGCACACCTTGATGCCCTTGAGCGAGTGTGCCATGCCGTTTAGCTTGCAGAATGGGGGTACGGCTAAAAAATGGATAAACGGCTGTCACTTTGACATGGTAGTCCTTGACTTCATTGAATAGCCCTTCACTAAATCCCCGTAACCCATATTTACTAGCAGAATAATGGGTCAATCCTGCGAGTGCAAACCAACCCGCGACGGATGAAATATTCACAATATGCCCTTTTTGACGCGCAATCATATCCGCCACAAACAAGGAACTTAAACGCATTGGTGTGATTAAGTTCACCTGCATCAACCGTTCCCATTCCGGTGCTGGAACTTCGTCCATGCGACCAAACAAACCTATTCCAGCATTATTAATCAAAACGTCAACTGGGATATCTAAGGCTTTGACCTGATGATACAGCGCTTCACAGCCCTCACGAGACGACAAATCAGCCTCGACGCAAGCCAGTACCTCCCCCGTGGCGACTTGACGCTGAATATCCGCCACCCGTTGATGTAGCGCGGGTTTATCCAAATCCGTTAAGATTAAGCGGCTACCCGCCATCAATAATTGTCGGGTTAACTCTTGTCCAAAGCCACCGACGGCACCGGTAATCAGAATAACGGCTGAACGTAGCTGGGTCATCTGTTTATTGTAGTAGGTTGGTCATTTGTCATTTGTCATTCGTCATTTGTCATTTGTCATTTGTCATTTGTCATTCGTCATTTGTCATTCGTCATTCGTCATTCGTCATTTGCTCCCTCCGCTTCCCCAGCTTCCCCAGCTTCCCCAGCTTCCCCAGCTCCCCCAGCTCCCCCAGCTTCCCCCACCACAACACTTATTCAACAGCCCCTACTTTCGGTGAGCTGAGTGATTGTAGCAGTAGCAGTGACCAAGGTACATTAATATTAGGCATCAGCCAGGGGTATTTTCTCAGGGCGGGAAAGACAAGAGGAAGTAGGAAACGCAGCGATCGCAACGATACAGGACGTTCCCCGTTTTTGTCTACCAATCCGTAATGTTTAGCCAACTCCGCCACAATCTGCACCCGCCCGGTTCGTCGCATCACCGTGGAATCTGCGGCTAGCGCTGCAATCACTCGTCCGGTGAGTAACGGTGTTTCCCAGTTGTACCTCTCTTTTATCGCGGAGTTTTTCGGGTTAGCCGCCGTACTTTCATCCATATTGGCAGCAAACTGAGTAAACTTTTCTGTACCCACAATTCCGGGCCAAATTGACAGAGATACAATGTTCTGGGGTTTGAGTTCAATCGCCATATCTGCGGCTAGGCGATCGCACGCTGATTTACCTGCACCGTAGGGGGGACTAAAAATATAGGATAAACTACCCCAAGACGAGATAGTACAGATAAGTCCTTGCTGATGGGGGGTCATCATCCGGGCGGCAAAAATACTGGCAACATAGTGGCTCCGCAGCCCGACATTATTGCAAGCATCCCACAAACTCGGTTCACTCTCCCAGAACGGCTTTCCTGAAGCATCCGTTAAGGCTTGTACCCCGGCGTAAGCATTATTAACCAGCAAGTCAAGTTGTCCCTGTTCATCCTGGATACGCTCAAACAGCAAACGCACTTGCTCATCGTCACTGTGATCCACTTGCATGGGAATACATACGCCACCGGCTTCCTCAACGGCGGATTGGGTTTCCTGGAGACTCCCGGATACACCATTATCAGAGGTTGAACGCTCCAGGGTGCGCCCTGTAATATAGACCGTCGCCCCAGCTTCACCAAGCGCGATCGCAATTCCCTTACCTAGACCTCGCGTTGCGCCTGTGACTACTGTGATTTTACCCTCAAGGTGTTTCATAATTGTTTTTTTTAATAAGCATTTTTGGATCGCCGAAACCCTTTATATACCGTAGGGTAGGCACTGCCCACCAGCCTTGTCAGTGCCATTCAACTGAAAGATCTGACCCCTCCCGACGCCTCCGAGAGCAAGGGTAGGGGGACGGAAGGATGATCTAAAAGGGAAGAGGGGGATCTATTCGGGAAGGGGGCTGGGGGGTTAGGTTTTTCGACTTTACCAACAGCATCCAGTATTATCAGTTTACCCAATCATTTTCGCACTATTAGACCCCTAATCCTAGAAAATACGTTCTTCAACATTTAGAATCATTAGTATGCCCTACAGTAAATTTACGCTGAGTAAAGTTGTAGAAGAGTTTCAACTCACAATCATTGAAGGCGAGCGCTTTCTACCAGACGTTCCCCCAGTTCAGCCAAGCCCATTACTCCAAGATACGCTAAACGAAACAATTCCTTGGGCAATCGCCGTGAGCAGTGAAAAGGCGCGTTCGGAAGGGATTATTAATCCAGTCTTATTAGAAGTAAAACGACAACTCAAGGGACAAATTAGTGTTTTTTCTGGGGAAGAGTTCCCCGTGCAGCCAGATGTTGACTTGACGGGCTATGTTGATTTTTTAATTAGTCGCTCTCCCGAACAATTATTTATTAAAGCCCCGGTGATAGTTTTGGTGGAAGCGAAGAAAGAAGACCTGAAACCTGCCCTGGGGCAATGTTTAGCAGAGATGGTGGCAGCTCAACGCTTTAATCAACAGAAGCAGCAGCCGATTTCAACGATTTACGGAACCGTGACGAGTGGTACAGTGTGGCGGTTTCTCAAACTAGAAGGGCAGTCAGTTGTCATCGATTTGACAGATTATCCACTACCGCCAGTTGAGCAAATTTTGGGATTTTTGGTTTGGATGGTGCAGAATGGTTGATAAGTGGGTGGACACAATTAAAGTTAACGGTTGAGATTAGGGAAC
Source organism: Coleofasciculus sp. E2-BRE-01 (assembly GCF_040221695.1). Classification (NCBI taxonomy): domain Bacteria; kingdom Bacillati; phylum Cyanobacteriota; class Cyanophyceae; order Coleofasciculales; family Coleofasciculaceae; genus Coleofasciculus; species Coleofasciculus sp. E2-BRE-01. The sequence goes on from NZ_JAVKEA010000141.1 coordinate 33,707, forward strand.
ACCTCGGACTTCGGCGTGAGCGCGGACCCCTGAGCCTGTCGAAGTTCAGTCGAACGCTTCGCTCGGTGTGTCACAGGGAACAGTAAGGAACAGGGAACAGGGAACAGTAAGGGTTTGAGGGCAATTTATAAAACTTAATACAGTACCGTTTTCTTTTGTCCGACTACTTATTCCTATCACCCTAAAGGTTAGGACATTCTGGGCATCTGTTAAACCTGTAATCTGAGTAATATTTATTCCTTGATAAGGGGGTTGAGAAATCAACTCACCAATATTTACTCGACTAAACCTATATTGAAAGTTAATAATCGGATATGATATAACCTGTTAAAACGGGTTTGAGCTTTTAGCGGGAACTTTAGTTCCCAGCTTCATTTTCAAGAAGACTTCAACGCCCAAGCCAGAAATCGCTCCGTGTAGTACAATGCCAACTGATTACTCACACCATTAAAAACCGCATCAAAGGCATGTTCAGCCCAGGGAATTTCTAACCAAACAGCACAATTTCCAGCCGCTTGTAATTGCTTGTAGAGTTGGCGTCCAAACTTTGCCTTAATGATATGATCTCGACCCGCGTAAACCAAGAACGTAGGCGGCAGATCGGATTTAATATAACCAATAGGAGAAGCTTCCTGATAAAGTTCTGGTACTTCATCCGGTGTTCCGGCTAAAAAGGCGCGGAGAATCGCCCGAATGTTGAGCGGGTCAGGAAAGGGCAAGTCATGGTATCCTTCTTTTAAATCAACAGGTCCGTAGTAATTCACCACAGCCCGAATCGGAATTGTATTTAGATGATAAGCCGCAAGTGCTGCCAGTTGCGCCCCTGCCGATCGCCCCATAAGAGCAATTCGTTCCGTATCAATTTCCAACTCATGAGCATGGCTTTGGATATAGGATAAAGCTGCCTGTACATCCTCCAGTTGAGCCGGAAAGTGATATTGGGGAGCATGGCGGTAATCAATAGCGATCACAGAGTAGCCCTGATTTGCCATGTATCGGTTAAATGTCTCATTATTATCGGGAGTTCCAACTTGCCACGCCCCACCATAGATTGTAATAATCGCTGGATATTTACCAACAGTCAACGGTCGGTAAACATTAAGTTTAAGGTTGACCCCATCCGGCTGAGAAAATATAATCCCTCGGTCAATGCGAACCTCCGCGATCTGCTGAAAGCAGCAGCGCTTCGCTATCGCAATCCCCCGAAACGCATCGGCTAAACTAAAAGGCTGGGGACGCATGGGTGTCGGTGCATCCTGATGAATTGTTGCCCAATCCTCTACACCCAGATCCCTCTGCATTTGAGCCGCGATTCGTGCATTCACTCTTGGAAACTGAATTAACGGCAAAAGGCTGAGAATTAAACCAATCAGGCTACAGATTACGGCAAAATTGTCAAGTCCGCCTTCGTGTAAATTTAAGATAGCTAGTATTAGTGCGATCGCATTCACACCCAGCAGCCAAGGACTCGCTTCTGGTGCAGCCACGGCTAGCGGTAACATCCAAAACGTAGGTGCTGGGACAATCACCCAGAGACTCAGAAACACTCCGACTCCACTCAGGAACAAAGGAAAAAACAGCGAGAGTAGGACTATGCCTAACAAAACCAGTGCTGTTTTCCCTTGGATGCTTTGCCGTGTGCTTTTGTCCCAGTTAGCTTGAAGCATGGGATGAGAAATCGAGGATTACATTCTTATCCTATATCTGCTATGTACAACGAATACAATTCCAGACATAAAAATTCGGCTCATGTCAGAAAACGGAGATAAGATTATTATCCTAGATCATTCTCTATAGATACAGAAGTTTTGACTTCATTTTTAACGCTCACTGAATGACTCAACTGACGCTCCAACTGAACCGATTTTCCTCGAAGTAATTCTCTAGCGCAATCACTGTCTACAGGTTTTGAGAATAAAAATCCTTGACCATAGTGACATTGCAACGCCACTAAAGGCGACACCTGTTCCAATAACTCAATTCCCTCAGCAACCACATCCATACTCATAGTTCGGGCGAGGGTGATAATCGCTTGAACTATTTCTGAGTTCTCTCCTAACGCACCAATCCTACTGATAAACGAGCGATCAATTTTTAGCGTACTAATCGGAAAATTATGCAGGCGACTTAAGGAAGAATAGCCAGTGCCAAAGTCATCAATACACAGGTGAATTTGCCGTTTTTTCAATTCCAACAGTAAATCTTTGACCAGTTCCGGATTATCGATGACCACACTTTCGGTAATCTCCAACTTTAAACTACCAACCGCAATATTAGTTTCCTCTAATATTTGGTCAATTTGCTCCAATAAATCCGATTGCGTAAACTGTTTACAGGACAAATTCACATTCATCGTCAACGGTTGAGGACTGTGAAATTGCTGCTGCCAAATACTGAGTTGGTGACAAGCTTCCCGCAGTATCCACCACCCCATAGGAATAATTAATCCGGTTTCTTCGGCGATGGGAATAAATTCGGCGGGAAAGACTAACCCGCGTTGCGGATGTTGCCAACGTAATAACGCTTCAAAGCCAGTAATCTGATGAGTGAGTAGGGAGACAATGGGTTGATAATGAACTTGAAATTCTTGCCGTTCGATCGCACGCCGCATATCGGTTTCTAGCTGTAATCGATCAACCGTGCGACTCAACATCTGGTTATCAAAGATAGCATAGCCCGGTTTGCCTTGGGAACGGGCGCGATGCATGGCGGTATTGGCGTTACGGAGTATATCTTCAGGCGATAAAATCCTGCGATCGCGATTCGTATTTAGGGCAATGCCAATGCTGGTTGTCATGAACACGTCCCGCCCTTCTAGATTAAACGGTAATGTCAAGGTTTGCTCGATCGCATCTGCCACTTGAATGGCATCACAAACCCCCTGAATCCCCTCTAGCAGGATAGCGAACTCATCTCCGCCTAAACGGGCAATGGTATCCGTGGGACGCAAGCAGTTTTGTAAGCGCTGTCCAAACTCTTGCAGCACTTGATCCCCCAAATGATTCCCCAAACTTTCGTTAACCACTTTGAAGCGATTGAGATTGAGTAACACCACGGCAAATCGATAGGATGGAGAATCCCGGTTCTCCCCTTGACTCGGTTGGGCGCGTCGTCCGGCTTGCTGCAAGCGATCCATGAATAAGGCGCGGTTCGCTAGTCCGGTGAGGCGATCGTAAAAGGCATTAAACAATAATAGTTCTTCTGCCCGTTTGCGATCAGTGATATCTAAGGCATAAATGCGAATGCACTCAATTTCGGGAACGTAATGCAGGACTTGTTCATAAACAATTTCCCCAATTTTTACCTCGCGTCTCAAGGAACTTTGCTGCTGCATCAATCGAATCATCGAGGGCATTTCTGCCAAAAATGGATGTTCAGCTTCACTCTCTAATAATTCGGGCAACAAGCGCATGGCTTCTGGGTTAAGATAACGCACCCGCCCTGCTAAATCAATTTCGACAATGGGATTGGGGGTCAATAGGGGAAAGGAGGCTAAACGGGCTGTTTCTTGATGGGTGAGACAATGTTCGTTTTGATCCCGTCCGATGGCAAAAAAGAAGTCAAGTTCACCAGTTTTCTTAAAAACCTGTTGGCTACGCCATTCTACCCAAAGTTCTCGACCCTCTTTGGTCAGGACTCCGGTTTCATGGACGGTGGGCGATTTTAATTCTGACTTTTCATGAGGAGTTTTGATTAATTTGGCAAAGGGTTTGCGGTCAACGTCTCGAAGAAACGTGGTCACAAAATCTGTTCCCTTCACTTCATCCAGGGTATAACCCAACGCTTCCAGTAATCTAGGATTCATCATCCGAGTTTTGCCCTGGGGATCGATGGCGACAAAAAAGCCACCATGGGTTTCGACTAAATTTTGATTAAATTCCTGTTGCTGGTGCAGTTGTTCGGTTAACTGTTGGCGTTCCATCACCAACCCCAACTGTATCGCGATCGCACTCACCCATTCCATCCATTGGCGATCGCCAGGATGAGAGTGGCGGGTAAAAAATGTTAAAACAGCGAGTACCCGATCATCGAGGAGAATCGGGATAGCGCCTCCAGCTTGAAACTCTTGCGGCTGATCCGTGGCGCTAAGCAGAGTGAATTCGGCATCCGGATCAATCCTATTTGCCTTGGTTTGGTCAATCCATTCTGGTTGTTTTGATTTCCACACCCGTCCGGGTAAGCCGATATTGGGGGGAAATGTCAGTGTCTCTCGTATGTGTCGAAAGGATTGTAGTTGAGAGGGATCACCAGACCAGGCTTGGCTACAGGTTAAACTGTGAGAATTAGGCGTCGGCAGCCATGCTTCACCATAATCCCAATGGGTCACTTCACAGACACGATGCAGCACCAGATCCAATGCTGAGTGAAGATCTGGAACGTTGGCGATTGCCGGAATCAGAGATTGCAACAGACGGAATTGTTCGGACATGCACTAAAATCCTTTTATCATAGATGCTTTCACGGAGCGCGATCGCGATCGATATTGATATCGATGTGAATAATCGCACTTGTTTGATGCTCTACGATAGATGCAGCCCTTACATCCAGCCTTAGCCAGAAGATTTTGGGCAATAAGTCGGTTGGGTCAGATCTAGAGTTTCTAAATGTCTGAGTCCTGACGGGGAAACGTTCTGTCTAGTTCCTAGCTGTCACTGACTTGGAACATCGCCGTTGTTTGGTCGTTGGCTCGGCGATCGCTCCTTATTTTGACTTAGCCCACCATTTGCTTATTTTCTATTGTTATGAATAATTCAGTATTTCTTTGTATGTTCAATCACTGGGTCAATTGATTTACATCACAATGACGATGTGATTTTTATAAAGGAAACCGCCTAAATTACCCTAAATTAACCCTCTCAGAAATTCTAAGTTTGATGAAGATAAACGGCGAGACTACTGCATTCAATGTTTAAGAAAGATTTATCCGATTACTTCAATTATACGGCTTAGGGGTGATGAAGTCTGGCGATTCAATCCCTAATTTCACGTTAAGGATCTCCCTATCCTATCCATATTGTTTACAGGTTCATCCTGGTAGGGCGACAGGACAAGGGTTTGAGGCTATTTTTACCATGACTTCAACGGTAGTGATATCACCATTGAACGTCTAGATAACTCGGTGTAGCGTTGCTGGCACATAGTTTGAAGCCGATCCCAGACCTGTTTTGTATACCGTTGGGCTTCTTGCTGAATCAATGACCAGAGAAGGTTTAGGGCTTCTATCGTTGGACAGAAGCGGATCAGGGTACGGCAAGCCGCTACCCATTGTTCGAGATTGCGATAACTCACAAAATAACCACCCCGTCCTTGGATATGTACCCAAAGAACATTGTGCCATTTTTCCCAGTTGAGGATGCGTTGGGGATCAATATTCAAGTATTTGGCGATTTGGTTGAGAGTGATAACAAAGGTTTGGGGATTAATACGGTGTCGGATTCGCATCATAGCTATTTTTGGGTTTTCGAGGGGGTTTGATTTTTCCCCCTTCCCGAATTGAGAAGGAGGTTAGAGGTGAGATCTATTCATTAATCGATCCGAAGGCGGCGGTAGAGAACACTCATCACTTCGCCAGGATTCTGGGTGGGTTGGGGCTTACTCCACTCGCTGACGTGGGCGTAGCCGAGGTGATAGAAGGTGTGAATGGTTCGGGTGACGCCTTGGGGTGAACTGATAACGATCACTTTTAGAGGATGTCGGTTGTCTGGCGGGGGTGTAGATGGTAGAGGAGTTGTGGGATTGGGAGTTGGGGAGGAATCGCGGATAAAGTCTTGAGTCATTGGAGTTGTCCTAATTTTTGTGGTTTGTGTTCGTTTTTATGAACGTAAGGTCAGTTTAGCACAAAGTTCATAGTTATGAACATTTACTGAGTCATAAGCCTCTGACACTATAGAAACCATGGGAAAAGCAGGTGAAGCGCTAAGGCAGGTATTGCAGACGTACAAAATCAGCCAAAATAAATTGGCGGTGACAATGGGTATTGGTCGATCAACGGTTCACTACTGGTATCAAAACACTCAAGATCCGTCCGCTGAGGCAGTCTTGGAAATCAGGAAGGCACTGCGGAAGATTGATCCGGCGGCGGCGCAAGAGTTTATTCGGCTGTATTTGGATGAGTCAGATGAGGATGAATAGTAGTTTTGGGAATTAAGCGACGCTATCTTCTGTCATGGAATCATGCAATTGTAGTCCTTAATGGTCTACGTCTAGCTGCTCATAGCCTAATCTATTAAGGAGCAGTTGACTCAGTGGTTAGGGTTTGCCACAATTCAGAGTCATGGGACAAGCAGGCAAAGCCTTGAAAAAGGTGCTGGAAACGTATGAAATTAGTCAATATCGATTAGCAGCAGAATTAGGGATTGGACGCTCTAATGTATACCGTTGGGTCAATGAGGTGAGAGATCCCACGGCTGAAACTGTGAAAGATATTGTGCAAGTGCTGCGGAAGATCAACTCGGCGGCGGCGACGGAGTTTATCCGACTGTATTTGGGTGATGATTCGGCGGATGATGAGGAATAGTCATTGGAGGGTTAGAGGTGATCAAAGGTATTAGATCACCATAGAAGCTATGGGAAAAGCGGGTGAAGCGCTCAGGCAGGTATTGCAGACATACAAAATCAGCCAAAATAAATTGGCGGTGACAATGGGGATTGGTCGATCAACGGTTCACTACTGGTATAAAAACACTCAAGATCCTTCCGCTGAGACAGTTCTGGAAATTAGGAAGGCACTGCGGAAGATTGATCCGGCGGCGGCGCAAGAGTTTATTCGGCTGTATTTGGATGAGTCAGATGAGGATGAGTAGGGGCGCATAGACGTGCATTGGTGTCAACTTAAGGTGAAAGCTCGGTTGAGCAAGGGTGTCGGGTGTCGGGTGTCGGGTGTCGGGTGTCGGGTGTCAGGATGGAATTGTCTGTTGTCGGCTGAAAAACCTCACACCTACCACCATTCACCTCACGGATACATCCACAATGTTTTTTTCATACAGGCTCCGTTTAGTACAGAGTGAGCCAAAAGTGCTCGCTTTCCCCCACACCCCACACCCCATACCCCACACCCAGTATCCTATCGTGGGTAATGTGGCTTAAGTTGACACCCATGACAGACGTGCGCCCTTACACTGACGTGCTAGCAGCGCGAGTTCGGCTGATACTCTGGTGGTAAGCCCGGATTAAACATCACCACAAATTGGGCATTCGGCATCAGACGGCGAAGTATGCGAAGATAACCATCAGCATCGGAACGGCTACGATTCTGTGCTACAGTGACTCCTTGCATTTTGGGTAGTAGGCGAACCAGCACCCAAGGATAAAGGCGTTCTTTGTAAGGCATAATAAATGTGTCTCCATCTGAAATTAGAGCCAGAGCCAGTGCAAAAAGGTTGGTCGCCCCGAGGCACTGGCTTTCTGACCATCTGAAGTTATGCCTTCATACTACGGGCAAATCATGGTTAAGTCAATTTAACCATGAGGATTTTGGAATAAAACAGTAATGACGAGTGTGGGGGAAAAGCTTAAACGCCAGCGTGAATCACTGCATCTGACGCAGCAGCAAGTCGCTGATCAATTGGGTGTGACGGTAACTACTGTGAAAAATTGGGAAGCTGGCAGACATATCCCAAAGCTATACCCCATCCAGACAAAAGCATTGTGTGATTTGCTCGATTTAACCTTAGACGAGTTGGCAGAGTATAGTTAAATAAACTTAACCAATTTGATTTTGTTAAGTCGTTTTTTAAGAAAGGAAAAATGGCTAATTTGGGAGAAAAGCTGAAACAACGACGAGAATTGTTGAATTTGACCGAAAAAATGGGTTCAGGCTCCTCGTCCTTCGACAGGCTCAGGAACACCTTCCAGGACGACTTTTTGTGCTACAATAATGTTGATGTAGAGTTTTTCCACGTCAAATGCTGGTTTTTGAGTTTAAGGCTAAAGGAAAGACAACTCAATACTCAGCGATCGATGAAGCGATTCAAACCGCTCAATTTGTCCGCAACAAATGCATCCGTTACTGGATGGATAACCGAGGCGTTGGACAAAAAGACTTGTATCGCTACAACACGGCGCTAAGAGCTGAGTTTTCCTTTGTCAAGGACTTAAACAGCCATGCTTGTCAAACGGCTGTGGACAGAGCGTATTCGTCAATTGCTCGGTTTTACAGTAATTGCAAAAAAGCTATTCCGGGAAAGAAGGGTTATCCAAAGTTTAAGAAAAACTGCCGTTCAGTTGAATACAAAACTAGCGGCTGGAAGCTTTCTGAAACTCGAAAACAAATAACCTTCACAGACAAAAAAGGGATTGGCAATCTCAAGCTCAAAGGGACGTGGGACTTAAACTTCTATCAACTTGAGTCAATAAAGCGGGTGCGGTTAGTCCGTCGCGCTGATGGCTACTATGTACAATTTTTGGTTAACGCCGAGAACAAGGTAGAAAGTCAGCCGACGGGAAAAGCCATTGGCTTAGATGTGGGACTCAAAGAGTTCTATACCGATAGCAATGGTCAAAAAGAGCCAAATCCCCGATTTTATCGAGAAGGCGAAAAACGTCTAAGCTTCCTAACTAGACGAGTTTCGCGCACAGAGAAAGGCTCGACCAACCGAAAGAAAGCCATTAATCGATTAGGGCGATTTCACCTCAAAATAAGTAGGCAGCGCGAAGAACACGCCAAGAGAGTGGCGCGTTGCGTAATCCAATCTAACGATTTGGTCGCTTATGAAGATTTGAGGATTAGAAATCTGGTTAAAAATCATTGTTTAGCCAAATCGATCAATGATGCAGGTTGGTATCAGTTCAGAAAATGGCTGGAGTATTTTGGAGTTAAATTTGGCAAAATAACCATTGCGGTTAATCCTGCCTACACCTCTGAGCAATGCTCTAACTGCGGTACAGTAGTTAAAAAATCCTTATCCACTAGAACTCACATTTGTCGATGTGGATGTATTTTGGATCGGGATTGGAACGCCGCCATCAATATTCTGAAAATAGCCTTAAGTACGGCGGGTCACGTCGGAACTTGGATTTTGAATCCGAACGCTTCTGGAGACTTAGCCTCTACTGTTTTAGGCGCAAGCCTATTTCAGCAAGCCGGGTCTATGAAAGAAGAATCTCCGTCCTTATAGGGCGGAGAGTGTCAAGCAACGGTAACTGGCTCATGAATTAGATGTAACGATAACAACGGTGCAAAACTGGGAAGCTGGCAGGCACATTCCCAAGCTATACCCGGCACAAATGAAAATATTGTGTGATTTGCTAAACATCACCTTGGAAGAGTTAGCCGAGTGGCATAGTTAGTTGAGTTGGATGATTAGGCGGTGCGTTATGCTGCGCTAACACTCCACTACTGGATCGGCACGCTTACGTTGCTGCCATCGAGTTTTCAGTATCTCTATAATTGATAATAAACGCCATTTTGGAGTATATCGCTAATGCCACTTGCGCCAGCCGAAAAAAAAATGTGGGAAACTCCCCCAGAGACAGATCCCAAGAAAAAGTCTGACGATGAGATTAATGCCAAATATGAGAAACGAGAAAGAAGAATACTCACGGAAATGAATCGTGAGAAGCTGCCTAGTTTTGTCAATGCGCTCAAGAAACCTGGCTATATAGAGCTTAGACCATTTTTCCAGCGGCGAAACCGTTGGGATAAAAAAATGCAATCGCGCTTAATTGAGTCATTTATGCTCAACATTCCAGTTCCACCTATTATCCTATATGAAAAAGAATATAACTCCTATGAACTCATTGATGGTGAACAGAGAATCACTGCAATTCAAGATTTTTACGAAAATAAACTTGAATTAACGGATTTGGAACTTTGGTCTGAACTTGAGGGGTACACTTATAATCAACTTCCCCTAAACATTAAAGCTGCACTTGCTCGTCGCTCCCTTTCATCTATAGTGCTAATCACGGAGTCCGCCTCTGACCCTGAAGAAGCACTTCTATTAAAACAGATTGTCTTTGAACGCCTTAATACTCGAGGAGTTGATCTAAGCCGTCAAGAGGTACGGAGTTGTTTATATTACGGGAAATTCAATCAATTATTATTTGAGCTTTCTCAAAATCATATATTTACAAAAGCTTGGGGAATACCTATTGGCGACAATGAAGCAATTTGGAGAAATCGTTTATACACAACAATGGAGGATGTGGAATTAGTTCTTCGCTTTTTTGCTCTAAGACATTCTCATAAAATGGATGAAAATTTACAAGATTTTCTAGATAAATATATGATTAAAAGTAGGCGTTTCTACGACAAAGATATTGCTAGTTTAAGAGATACATTCTTAAGAACTATTTCTATTGCACACCAAATATACGGAGACAACTTATTTAATCCTAAACCCTATGAACCCAAAAATATTACCTTTAAGAATCAGCCGTATAAAACTTATTACGAAGCAGTCATGGTAGGGTTTAGCAATCATTTAGATAGTGAGGATGTTTTAATTGCTCGGAAATACCAAGTAATTGAAGCAACAAAAAAACTCCTTCAAGAAGATAAAGATAGACTTTTAACAGGTGGAGGAAAAACGAAAGCGGATATTCAGAAACGACTGGAACTATTCGATGATATGCTTAATCAAGTCATCAACGAATAAGTCATGATGTTTCAGGAGCGTCTGAAGACAGTACAGAGAAATATTTCGACTGTCCGTTCTATTATCCAAGTTAACGAAAAACTCATAAGAGCTGCTTTTGGAGATAAGAGTATAATCACACAGGAATGGGGAACGGAAGCAGACTCTATCATTGCCCAACTAACACAGGATGCTCCAGAACCACGGGATTGGCGAATTTACGATCATTGTGCTGTAGTAACACGGTTATACGCTATTTATGAACGTTTTGTTGAAGACTTAATTCGAGAATGGATACAAGTTCTGCCAGATTTATTTCCAGTTTATGCAGATTTGGAAGAGATAATTTGTAATACACATCGAATAGGTGTAGCCCGGTTACTGTTGGATATAACAAAAAATAGATTTGGACATCTTTCTGTTGAAGAGGTTATTCGAGGATTATTTCATGGAGCTAGTGGTACTGGAGAAAAGTATGAACTACTCCCAGATGCCTTTCTATTGCATGAGCAGAACTTACGTAAAGATACTTTAGATAAATTATTCGCTGATGCTGGTATTTTCAACGCTTGGAGCTGGGTTAAAAAGCATAGAAAAATTAAGCATTTTGTTGAAGAAGTCCGAGGGAGTGAAAATACAGCAGAGGGAGAACTAAATGAACTTATTGACTATCGAAATGATGCTGCCCACGGTGCTTTCATCGATACTATATTAAGTTCAAATGCACTGCTAGAATTATGTGATTTTGTTGAAGCGTTGTGTCAAGCGCTTGCTGAGTTAGTCACTTGTCAAATCATTAAGCAGCAAACATCAACAGGTCAGGCTCAAGAAATTGGTCGAATTACAGAATGGTTTAAAAATTCCCAAGCAGCAGTAGCCAAGGTAGAGGAAACAACTTTATCAGTTGGAACAAGGGTTTTTCTGATGGGCGAAGCCTACTGTCAATTGGCAACGATTAAAAGCATTCGCATTAATGATGCTGATCAGGAGTCAGTACAGACAATCCGTGGCATGGAAGTGGGATTAAAATTTGATGTAGAAGCCCGAAAAAAATTGCGTTTATATGTGGTTAAATGAGCGAGGGCGAATCTGTCAAACTAGGACGATTTGGGCAAGGGCGATCGCGCCCCTAATCTCAACCCAAATGAGCGAGATTATTCTCTGATTAATAAATTAATGAGTCATATCACCGCCCGTCGATAACCTCAGTTATTGTAAAATTTAGCGAATAGCACATTCTCTTCAGACTATGCCAAAATCGATGATATGTATCATTAACTTTGAGCAATGACTTGGTCTTCTGGACAGAAGTTGCATGGCAACAATTATATTCTGGAAAAAGAATTAAAACGCGGACAATTTAGCGTTACCTATCTGGCGAGCGATCGCAAAAAACATCAATGGGTGGTTAAAACCCTGAGTGATCAGCTAATCCACGACTTCAACCAACCGGAAGTCGATCAAATTCAGGAAACCTTTTTGTGCGAAGCGGTAAAGCTGGTAAAATGCCGACATCCTCATCTGGTGCAGGTTATAGAACCATTGGTCGAAGGACATCAGGTTGGCATTGTCATGGAGTATCTGGATGGTGCCGATTTAGCCAGCCACGCCCAAAAGGGTTTACCAGAGTCAGAAGCGCTGCTTTATATTCAACAAATTGGCGAAGCGCTGAAAGTGATTCACGAGGCGGGGTTAATTCATCGAGATGTCAAACCCAGTAATATTCGATTACGCACTGATAAACAAGAAGCCGTGTTAATTGATTTTGGGTTAGCGCGAGGATGTGAGGATGCGTCAACCACGGTTGATACGCATACAGCCGATGGATTTGATGCCTTAGAGCTTTATAATGTGGACACTCCCCTAGGAGCTTATACGGATGTTTATTCATTAGCGGCAACGCTATACTTTTTAGTCACAGGAGAAATTCCGCCCAAGGCAATGGATCGCTGTATGTCGAAAGCGCGATTAATTCCACCAAAACAGATTAACGAACAAATTAGCGATCGCACTAATGAAGTGATCCTGATCGGGATGGCGTTACAGGTTGATGAACGCCCCCAAACCATCCAGGAATGGTTAGATTTACTGGGATTGCAGCGCCAAATCACTGGATCAGGACGCCAGAAGTCACCCATGATCTTAATCGGCGCAATCATCGCCGTCGTTGGTGTGTTAGGTTTAATTGCGGCTTGGTTCTTGTTCAAACCTACAGCCATCCCTCAACAACCCACACCCGTGCAAACGCCAGTCTCGTTAATTTATACGCCTGTCAGTAGCGTTTCCCCAATCACCTTTTGGTCAAACGGTTAACGGACACCCTCTGTCTTCGTCAGGGAGGATACCAAGTTCGCTTAAGTAACCCCCTTTATCCCTTGGGTACTTTTTCTGTGGAACCTTCTGCCCTCTGCCTGATTATATTTTTTTAACCAGGGTTTATTTTTTTTACAAAAGCTGGACATTAGCACCATTACTGTCAAACTGAATAATATCTCTACGTTGTAGGAGAGTTGGCAGTGGAGTATGAAATTCGCTACAAGCCAGCCTTTGCCGCTATTTTCGTGACACTCAATCCCGGTGACCGAATCACGGCAGAAGCAGGTGCGATGACCAGTATGGATGGTAGACTCACCGTGAAGACGGAGTTTTCGGGTGGCTTTATCTCAGGCTTACTGAAAAAGTTCTTTGGCGGAGAATCATTATTTGTAAATACATTTCATAATCAAACGCAACAACCCTTAACTCTGGTTCTTACCCAGTCCACCATTGGCGACATTGTTGGTGTGGACTTGCGCGGAAATTCTCTCTGCTTTCAACCCGGTGCTTATATTTGCCATACCTCTGGCGTCAAACTGGGGGTGCGGTGGGCGGGTTTGAAGAGTTGGTTTTCTGGAGAAGGATTGTTCAAACTTCAAGTGAGTGGTCAGGGTAAGGTATTCTTTGGTGCCTATGGTGGATTAACGAAAAAGCGGGTTAACGGTGATTTTATTGTTGATACGGGTCATTTAGTCGCCTATGAACCAACGATTCAGATGAATGTTGGTTTAGCGGGCGGTTTATTGGGTTCAATGACTTCTGGTGAAGGATTCATTAATCGACTTACGGGGACAGGAGAAATTTACCTCCAGTCTCGCAGTATTAGTGGTTTAGTCAGCTATTTACAATCAAAAGTGCGTTAGTCAGTAGCCGGACAGGAGAAAATAGCACGGGACTAAGTTTTATAAACAAGTCTCAAACCTTTACGAATGACATAAGACATAAGACAAATGACGAATAATGAATATTGAACTGTTGCATCAACCAGATAGTGCGATCGCGCGTGTTGTTCTGGACGCTAATGAAGAGTTAGTGGCACAAGCTGGCTGTATGATTGCCATGAATGGTTCCATTAATGCCAGTACCACGTTGCGCCAGGGAAAAGGTGGCGGTATTTTGGGCGGACTCAAACGCATGGTGGCGGGGGAGTCGCTATTTTTAAGTGTGTTCCGTTCACCAATTGCAGAGGGAGAAGTCTTTCTCGCGCCTAAACTCATGGGTGATCTTCTCGTCTATGAGATGAAGGGTCAAGAGTTAGTGGTTCAGGCGACATCCTATCTGGCGAGTGAGTCAGGCGTTGATATTGATATCGGCTTTCAAGGGTTTAAATCTCTGTTTTCAGGTGAATCCATTTTTTGGTTGAGTCTTAGCGGTTATGGGGTTGTCTTGTTAACCTCATTTGGCGGAATTTATAAAATATCGGTCAATGGGGAATATGTTGTGGACACGGGTCATATTGTCGCCTTTGAAAAAAGTCTAAATTTTGATATTACCAAAGCCGGATCGAGTTGGCTAAGTGCCTTTTTGGGCGGAGAAGGACTGGTTTGTCGATTTAAAGGACAAGGAAATGTCTATTGCCAAACTCACAATCCTGGTGCTTTTGGTTCTCAGGTTGGTTCTAAACTACCGCCGCAATGAGCGGGTTTAGGTTGAGTCTCGTCCCTTCACAGCAAGTGGACTTAAATGGTGGGAAAAATAAATAAAGGATAAATCATTATGAGTCAGCAAATTTCTTATAAGATAGAGCATTCACCGTCTTATGCTTCTTTGGTGCTTAACTTAAAAACCAATGAAACAGTTGTAGTTGAATCCGGCGCTATGGCGGCAATGGATACCTGTATTAAAATGAAGTCCAGGGCTAAGGGTGGCTTGATGAAAGGACTTGGACGAATGGTGAGTGGTGAGTCCTTTTTCATCAGTGAGTTTACGGCTGAAGGCAAATCAGGACAATTGTATGTTTCGCCTGGAGTACCGGGAGATATTTGTCACTATTACTTGCAAGGGAATGGCTTAATGATTCAATCCTCTGGATTTGTCGCCGCCAGTCCCACGGTAGAGATAGATACCAAGTTTCAAGGGTTTAAAGGCTTCTTTAGTGGCGAATCTTTGTTTTTAATTCGGGTAACTGGAGTCGGGGATGTTTGGTTTAGTTCCTATGGGGCGATTGTGGAAATTCCTGTGGCTGGAGATTATGTGGTGGATACCAGTTATATTGTGGCATTTGAAGATACGTTAAATTACAACGTAGAAATGCTGGGCGGTTTATCATTTCGCGGATTACGAACGGGAATTTTGGGGGGTGAAGGATTGGTTTGTCGGTTCAATGGAGAAGGGCGGTTATGGGTGCAGTCGCGAGAACTGTATAGTTTAATTAATTTCTTAAATCCCTTCCGCCCGACGAAGAGTAATAATTAGTATGTAGTAAGCGCTTTAGCGCTTCTAGGCACTAAAGTGCCGACTACATACGTACATAGATAGGTACAAATAGCTTGTAGTAAGCGCTAAAGCGCTTTGAGGCACTAAAGTGCCGACTACATACATACACATACATACATACGAGTCAGAATATTATGTATGAATATCGCCGACTAACTCCCACACAACGAGCTGAATTAGTTCAGCAACGCTTGTCTCGTGGTTATCCACCTCACGCGCCTCCCCATGTTGTGACTGACAAGGAATTTTATCTCTTAACAGCAGCTTGTTATGAACACAAGTGCCATGTTAAGGATGAATGTCGCCGCCAAGAGTTACTCAATTTGCTATTTGATGCGTTCGTAACGGCTGGGATGGAAATCCGCGCCTGGGTTGTTCTGCCAAATCACTATCATCTCTTGGTACATCTGACTAATTTTGATGAGTTGAGTCGCCTGTTTCGCTTAGTACATGGTCGTACTTCTTATCAATGGAATCGGGATGATAATGTCACCCGTCGTAAGGTTTGGTATCGTTATAGCGATCGCGCTATTCGATCAGAACGACATTATTTTGCTGCTTTAAACTATCTCCATTACAATCCAGTTAAACATGGCTGGAGCCAATCTCCTTATGATTGGCGTGAAAGTAGCGTTCATTGGTATTTGGAAAATTTCGGACGCCAGTGGTTGAGAGATGCGTGGATTGAATATCCCGTGCGTGATTACGGTAAAGATTGGGATGATTTTGAGGAAGATGGTCATTATTAGAGCGCTAAAGCGCTCACTACGAACGAATTTTCTATGTCTAATGCTCCAACAAATCGCAATCCGCCGCCGAGTAATCGCCAACTCCTAATTTTATTGGGGTTATTTATCGGGTTTATTGTGGCTGTTTTCTGGCTGTTGAATCTGCTGGTGAATGGTTTAATTGGGATGATTCCGCCGAGTGTGGAGCAAAAATTGGGGGCGGTAATTGTGCCAGTTTACGAGAAACAAGCTAAACCTTCCCCAACTCAAGATACTCTGAACCAATTATTAGATCGTTTGGAACAGGAACTTCCCCCTGAACAACAAAAAGCGCGGGATTATCAGGTGCTGTATTTGCCAGAGTCTACGGTGAATGCGATCGCGTTACCGGGAGATGCTATTGTTATTTATCAGGGTTTACTGGAACAAGCAGAGTCTGAGAATGAATTGATGATGGTTTTAGCCCATGAATTGGGTCATTTTGCTCACCGGGATCACCTGCGGGGTTTGGGACGAGTTTTGCTGGTACGGGTAGCCTTAGCCTATTTCCTCGGAGATGCAGGAGCCTTACAATCAGCGGCTTCGGGGGCGGTGGAGGCAATTGCGCGATCGCAGTATTCTCAGGAACAGGAACAGGAAGCGGATGCGTTTGGCTTAATGTTATTGTATGACACTTACGGTCATGTCGCCGGAGCTACAGACTTTTTTGAACGAATGAGTGAGAAATCCGGAGACAATTTTGCTTTCTTGTCAACCCATCCCGCACCCAAAAAACGGGTGGAAGAGTTGGAACGTTTGATTGAAAAGCAAGGGTATGAAATCGGGACGCGATCGCCTTTATCAAAAACGTTGAAATAAACAATAAGCTTTTAGCCAAGAACTCAAGTTCTTGGCTAAAAGCTTAAGTCCATTAAAATGGACTAATATTATGTCTTAAGCTGTTCGGCATTTAAACCTTACTTAATGTCAATAATGACGAAAGGATGGTAGTGCGAGCATCTTGCTCGCTACTAATACCCAATTTAAATGCATGACAGCTTATCCAGTCAGCTTTAGCTGACTTGAACTTTTGGTTCCTTGGGTTTAAACCCACGGCTCGTCTGATAATCTTAGAGCAACATATCGGGAAAAATTAGGCAAGATAAAAAGAGTAGCCGCTAACAGCAAGACTCCATGAAACCACTCACAGGTCCGCGCACACCCCGATATCTGAGAATTTTCCGGATTATCAAGCTGATTTTTCGCCCCTTGGACTACCTAGATAATTATGCTCAACGGTATGGAGACATGTTCAAAATTGGCGGGGATAACGCTCCTCCCTTTGTCTATGTGAGCAATCCCCAGGCGATTAAAGAGATTTTTACGGCTGATCCAGAGTTATTTGAATCGGGTCGAGGAAATGGGGTGTTACGCTATTTAGTCGGGGATAACTCACTGCTGATGTTAGATGGTGAACCCCATCAGCGCCAACGCCGCCTGCTGATGCCTCCCTTTCATGGCGATCGCTTGCGAGAGTATGGTCAGCTTATTTGTGATATTACGGAAAGGGTAACCGCAGAATGGACAGTGGGTCAACCGTTGATCATCCGTACCTATACGCAAGAGATTACCCTGCGGGTGATTTTACAAGCCGTGTTTGGCTTGAATCAGGGAGAACGTTACACCCAACTGAGACAACTGCTGAGTACCCTTCTGGCATCCTTTGATTCTCCCCTCAGTTCCACTCTGCTCTTTTTCCCTTGGTTGCGACAGGATTGGGGTGCGTGGAGTCCCTGGGGGCGTTTTTTGCAGTTAAAGCAGCAGATCAAACAGTTGGTTTTTGATGAGATTCGCGAACGTCGGGAGCAAGGGGATGAGTCACGAACCGATATTTTAACCTTACTCCTATCGGCACGAGATGAAGCAGGTGAGCCGATGACGGATGAGGAATTACATGATCAGTTAATGACTCTTCTAATCGCCGGTCATGAAACTACGGCTTCTGCACTGGTTTGGGCATTATATTGGATTCATTATTTGCCAGACGTGCGTCAAAAGCTGCTTGAGGAATTAGAAACCTTGGATGCAGAGGGCGATCCGATGGCAATGTCTCGGCTTCCCTATCTGACAGCTGTCTGTCAAGAAACCTTGAGAATTTATCCCATTGCTCCGAGTACCTTTATTCGGATTCCCAAATCACCCATAGAAATCATGGGATATCAATTTGAAGCGGGTACAGCGTTGATGCCTTCTATTTATTTAGTTCATCATCGGGACGATATCTATCCCCAACCCAAGCAATTTAAACCGGAACGTTTTCTAGAACGGCAATATTCCCCTTACGAATATTTACCCTTTGGTGGCGGGAACCGTCGCTGTATTGGTTCAGCATTGGCACTATTGGAAATGAAGCTGGTGCTGGCGACTATTTTGTCACAATTTGAACTGGCATTAACCGATAATCGTCCCGTGAAGCCGATGCGTCGCGGTTTAACAATTGCGCCTCCTGGCAACCTGCGAATGGTTCTCAAGCAGCGTCGGCAACAGAAAGCCCCAGCGATGGTTTAGATCCTGCGATAAAACCGACTATCATTCAAATAATATCTCCCGGAGAAAGCAACGATGACACAACTGGATGGTCCTGGCGGATCTCTGATAATCCAAACACTACGGACAATTCGTTGGATTTTCCGCCCCTTCGATGTTCTGGAGGAGTATACCCAACGCTATGGCGAAACCTTTTTCATCTGGAAAAATGCATCACCTCCCGTGGTGTATTTCACCAATCCCCAGGCAATTCAACAAATTTTCATGGCTGATTCAACCCATTTAGAATCGGCGAGTGGGAATGGAATATTACTGCCCATAGTTGGCGAAAACTCACTATTTTTACTAGATGGCGATCGCCATCAGCGTCAGCGTCGCTTACTTATGCCTCCATTTCACGGCGATCGCATGCGTACTTATGGTGAGATAATTAATACCATTACTGAACAAGTCATCAGTCAGTGGCAGATTGATAAACCCTTTTATGTTCGTTCGGCTACCCAAGAAATTACCCTGCGAGTAATTCTCAGTGCAGTTTTTGGTTTACATCAGGGAGAACGTTATCAGAAACTCCGGCAACTTTTCAGTTCGATGCTTGATTCTATTTCCTCTCCTTGGACTGCCCTATTACTCTTTTTTCCCTCACTGCAATGGGATTTAGGGGCGTGGAGTCCCTGGGGACGTTTTATGCGCCAACGACGGCAAATTGACCAGCTTTTATTTAAGGAAATTCGAGAACGTCGGGAAACCGCTGATCAGGGGGGTGAAGATATCCTCAGCTTGCTTTTGAGTGCGCGAGATGAAGCAGGTCAATCCATGAGTGATGAGGAATTACGGGATGAGTTGCTGTCGCTATTATTTGCAGGTCATGAAACTACGGCTTCAGCATTAGCTTGGGCATTGTACTGGATTGATCATCTTTCAGACGTTCGGGAAAAACTATTAAGTGAACTGGCAACTTTACCTGCTGATGCTGACTCCAGCACCATTGCTCGACTGCCTTATTTAACAACCGTGTGTCAGGAAACTCTACGGATTTACCCGATAGTTTTAAATCCTTTTCCCCGAATTGTTAAATCTCCCATCGAAATTATGGGTCAAACCTTTGCTCCAGGGACAACACTCCTCCCTTCGATTTATTTGACTCATCAACGGGAAGATATTTATCCAGAACCGAAACGGTTTAAACCGGAACGTTTTTTGGAACGGCAATATTCTCAGTACGAGTATTTACCCTTTGGTGGAGGAACTCGTCGCTGTATTGGGTCAGCACTTGCTCTATTTGAGATGAAATTGGTGTTAGCAAAGATTATATCGAGCTGTGAACTAACTTTGGCAGATCAGCGTCCAATTAAGCCAACTCGTCGCGGTTTAACTGTTGCCCCTCCGCCAACAATGCGGATGAAAGTTACGCAGTTTCGGACTCAGAAAACACCTGTGATAGTTTAATCGAATCTGTTGCTAATTTCCGGCTGAATTGATCAACCTTTCAATTAACTTACTGGTAATAATTTGCTGTTAGCCGAACAATTAACTTCTCTTAACTTAGCTTTAGCTAATTCTAAATCGTAAGGGAACGGTGGTTTGATCGGTTGATAATCCCGTTCATGGGGTGTACCGTGACGCAAGACAGCATTCACCACCACACAAGTTTCGGAACTGAGATTAATTGCACCATGAAGAATCCCGGCGGGGACTTTTACGACTGTTGGCTGAGCGTCAATTAAAGGAATATAATCATACTGACGATTTCTTAGCACCACTAAGACAAAAGTTCCCCGCACAACTAAAAGTTGATCGGTTTGAAATCGGTGAACAAATAGATCTTCCACGGTAGCAGGTGGAATCTGCACCAGTATGGTTTCGTGACTCGATTGGGGGGTGTAAAAATCGACTGTTCCGCCTTTGACCGATTCCAAGGAACGAACTTCGATGTTGTTGATTAAGCCCATGATTACTATCCCTCTTTATTTATCTCTATTGTTAATATAGAGGGTAACTATGTTAATTTTTGTGGCTAAATTGACAAAATGCGCTAATTCATGATATTTGGGATTTGGGTCTTACGCGATCGCACAACGCGATCGCAAAAGCTGGCTTTACCGTTGCACCATCATTTGTAGGTGACGCTACAGCCCTCATCCTCAGCCCCTCTCCCAAGCCAGCCCTCACCCCCAGCCCCTCTCCCAAGCTTGGGAGAGGGGAGCAAGAGGGGAGCAAGAGGGGAGCAAGAGGGGAACAGTAAGACAGTTTGACCTATTTCCTGGGCTTGTTTACCGTTTTGAGCAACTCAGCAATTGACTTAAGCTGAGTTTGAGAGAAATATGCCATTGCCAGAATTACAGCAACCGCTACTCCGCCATTCACCATCAGGGAGCTGATATTCCCGGATTCAGGGGGTAGAGGCGGATCAGGGGGAGTCGCTGTAACTAGGATGACCTGTTCTTTGTTATTATTAGACATAAGAATCCTTTGGTCTTTCGAGACCATAAACGACGAGTAAACAAATTGAACTGGGGTATCAAGACTCCTCTGTTTTCTTGAACCGTGCTATTGCCATTTTGGGATTAAATCGCTGGGATGAAGGGATTGCTGCACTAGAGAACGCATTCCAACGTCTTACCCTTGACAATGAAGCTGACGCAG
Source organism: Coleofasciculus sp. E2-BRE-01 (assembly GCF_040221695.1). NCBI lineage: Bacteria > Bacillati > Cyanobacteriota > Cyanophyceae > Coleofasciculales > Coleofasciculaceae > Coleofasciculus > Coleofasciculus sp. E2-BRE-01. The sequence goes on from NZ_JAVKEA010000141.1 coordinate 54,936, forward strand.
ATGATGCCAAGTTAATTACGCACATCTTGTTCAACAGCAGTAACAATGTGGAGATATGGCGATCGCGCATCAAAACCCTCATCGAACTTTACCACAAACACCAGGTTATTTCTACATTAGGACAGGGACTTGTGAAAAGCGTTCCCACACTAATGTCAGAAATGGTTAGTGACAAAGCCGCACAAACTTGGCTGGAGGTGTGGCAAGAATTGGCAAGTGATTATCCTGAATTTCAAATCCCTCTCCGTCTTCTCGATACTGCTGTTCGCTATAAGGAAACAAAAGGCAATAAGCGTGTTTTGTTTAGCCTACCCATTGAAGAACGCAAGCTGATAGAACCTTTACTGGGTATAGCGGACACATCGGCGGTTAAGTAATCAGTCATGCATTGAAATTGGGTATTAGTAGCCAGCAAGATCCTCGCCCTACAAAGACTGCGCCATTCTTGACATTAAGGTTTAAATGCCAAACAGCTTAGTTATAGCAGTAGACACATCGATTAGGACAAACGAACTGTTGTAGAGACGTTCCGGCGGAAAGGCGAACATGATATGATATCACCTCTGAGAGTGATGGTTCCCCTTCTCCCCCGGTGGGAGAAGGGGTTAGGGGATGAGGGGGAAACAACAAAAGCGTGCGGCTAATCCATCAAATTAGGTATGCCGAGCCACTACAATTTGACTTCGGCAGTTAACTAATTCTCTCTATCCTTTCTAGGTATAAATTCATATTGATTCCTGCGCTCAAATGTTCGCAGTACCAATCACTTTTGCGAATTGGGATGATCCAAATCACAACACTAATGTGCTTCCTTACTTGCACCTCAAAAAAATAGAACTTACGCAATTTGAGGATACAAACCCTATTGATAGCGGCAAGGTGAGCATTGCCTACCCTACAGTCTTGAACGAACAAATATCTGGGCTTATTTCCAATCTGATCCGGACGTTTTTAATATTTTTTAATCCATTGATGACTTTTATTAAATATCTTTACATTACTTTATAAGTCGCGTAGAACTCTGCCACGCTGTCGTTGTCCCTCTAATCCATACGGTCAGCCAACTTCATTCATTGATAGCCCTTGAACGGAATTCTTTTTTCCCGCTTCTTCTCTTCAATCTTTACCCTAACTTTATTTGTTTAATCAATTTTAAATGAAAACTTGTTAAAAACTTTATCATTTTATTCCTACAATTAATAGATAGAGCGTGTAAAAAGGTAATGTATCTCGATGAAACAGGCAAACTTAAATTTCTATCTACTAATTGTCGCAAGATTCAAGTATTTTTGTCAACAATGATACCGATTAGCTAATGCAATCGTTTCTCGCAAATCATGCATCACTTCCCCTGGAAACCTTACGATCTATCTCACTTCTTGGCTTATCTTATGCTTTTTTCCAATTCCCGCTATCCCCCAGTCTCCCCCCAAAATACCTTAATGGGTCAGCAAAACCCATTAAATCTGAATAAGAGTTTATCCGATATTTTTCCTTTCACCTGGATCAAAGAAGGGATTCGCAACCTCAGCATATCTCAGAAAATTAGTTACGGCTACGCCTTGGCGATCGGCTTATCCATTCTGGGAACAACCGGAGGATTAATTCTCGGTAATTATTACCAAGACCAAGCCCAACAACAAGAACGGGTTGCTGATCAGCAGCACCATCTCCTCAGTAACCTGGAAAATGCGACATTGGCTGTGCGATCGCATCCGCAAGAACTACTCATAGCCTCGGTGAACCCTAGCCAGATTGAAGCCCAAAAGCATCAGTATTTAGCCGATGTGGATCGGATGAAACGCCTACTCTCTGAGTTAGATATCTTCATCCAAGACTATCCCGATGGCGTGGATGTGAACACGGCTGAATTACATCATCTGCTTCAGGAGTATGAAGCGAATATAGACGCCTACAATCAAGTGATTGAATCACTCTGGCAAATCAGTGAATCGGAGAACCTGAAGCCAGAAGAGGTTACTGCGATACAACAAGAACTCTTAAAGGCACTGCATCACCCCTCTACTAGCCAAGTGATGGCTCAATTCAATCACCTATCCGATCATGTCGAGGATGCCAAAACTAACGCAGAAGCGCAACAGTCTCAGGTACATCAACAACTAGCACAAGCAGAAGTCTTACGCCTGCGAATCATCGTCAGTAGTTTACTGCTATCAGTGGGTATCGCGGTACTCTTAGCCACGATTACCAGCCGTGCGATCGCGCATCCTATCGAAACAGTAACTCACGTTGCTAGTGCGATCGTCAAAGAATCCAATCTGGAGATTCGCACTCCTGTCACCAGCAACGATGAAGTTGGTTCATTAGCCACATCTCTCAATCAGCTTGTCCAATGGGTAGACGAGTCAACCCAAGACTTGGAACTAGCGCGTCAAACCTTAGAACAGCGCGTTGAGGAACGAACGCAAGAATTGACGCAAGCGCTGCAAGAACTCCAACACACCCAAGCCCAACTGATTCAACAGGAAAAAATGTCCAGTTTAGGACAGATGGTGGCGGGGATTGCCCATGAAATTAATAATCCAATTAACTTTATCTACGGTAATCTGGATTATGCCAAGCGATCGATTAACGACTTACTGATCTTGCTAGAACTGTATCGGCAAGAATATCCTCAGCCTAACGGCGCGATTCAAGAACAAAGCGAAGCGATGGATTTAGATTTCCTCATCGCCGATATGCCAAAAATGCTGTCATCCTTAAAAAGTGGGGCTGAACGAATCCAGGAAGTTGTCTTATCATTGCGGAACTTCTGTCGTCTGGACGAAGCGCAGTTAAAACGGGCAGATATCCATGAAGGATTAGAGAATACTCTCTTGCTTGTCGGTCATCGCATCCAGCCAAACATTAACCTGGTTAAAAAGTACAGTCAATTACCGCGAATTGATTGTTATCCGGCTCAACTCAATCAGGCATTTATCAACATTATCAGCAATGCCATTGACGCCTTAGAAGAGGTTCAGGGTAAAGCTATACCGACAATCGTCATTCGTAGTGAAACCATCGATAATCGTTGGATTCGCGTGTCAGTTTGGAACAACGGTGCAGCGATTCCAGGGGACGTTAAAGAACGGATCTTCGATCCCTTTTTCACCACCAAATCTGTGGGTAAAGGCACAGGAATGGGATTAGCCATTTGTTACCAGATTGTCAAGAAACACCAGGGTAAAATTGAAGTCACCTCTGAACCTGAGAAAGGAACCGAATTTGCAATTACGCTACCGATTCAAACCGAACAAGAGATGGCACTATCTGCTTAATCGAGCCAAGGGTGGAAGACAGGGGGAGATGGGGCAGCAGAGGAAACTGGGGAAGCAGAGACGTTCCGATGAAACATCTTTTGTAGGGGCGGGTTTTACCACTAACGTTTAGTTTTCACCCTGATATAACTAAACCCGCCCCGACCTAACCGTTCAATTATCACAAATGACGTAGCTTGCTTCTCAAGGGAGCGAATATGACATAAGACTAATGACTACTTTAACCAAGACGAAAGGTCTCGTTGAATTAAATCTTGTAACTTGAGAATATCATCTCGATAGAGTTCGATCAGTTGCTGGCGTTCCTCTGGCGAAAGTGGAGCCGCTTTCTTATCTTGAGAGTTCATTTGGATGAGGCGAGAACGGATACTTTGTCTCATTTCCAGGGGTAAAATAACTCGGAGTCCCGACCTGACTATCGTTCTCAAGGGATTTTCTTTGCGTAACATCTGATTCACTGCCGTATTTTTGGGAACTTGAGCAACTTGAGATTTTTTAGAGACATCCGGCGAAAAGGTATCATCGACACCAACAAACTGATACATAGATTGCATGAAGTTAACTGGGTCTTTAGACAAGTCATCATACAAATAAACTCGGATTTGCTCTCGGTCAAATTCGTTATAAAAATGCTGCAAATGCTGATGATAAAATCCCTTCAGCAAAATAAACGATTTATCAGCCCGGTATTTTATTTGGTCAGACAAGCTGTTGTGCTTTCCTTTCCCAATAGCATCTCGGATATGCATTAAATAATCCGAATAGGCTCGGTCAACGGGATTTCGCAAGACCGCAATTAACTTGGCATTGGGGACATAACGCTTGATCCGCTCTGAGGATGACTGATAATGAAACAGATAATTAGGAGAGGCTTCCCCAATCGCAATTTCATCTGTTACCCCTTCAAAAAGCTGACAATATTTCTCCAAGGTGTCAATCTTGGCTTTTCGTTGCGTTTCAAGTTCTTCCCAGTTCTTTTCTAAAAAGTTCGTTTCTTTAACGGGACTCATGTAAATTTGGGGATGTTGTTTCAAATAGTTATAAATCGAGGTTGTCCCTGCTTTTTGAACACCGATAATCAGAAAAGTGGGAAGTTTCATCTAAGTTCATCCTTGGTGATAAAATAAAATTGATAAACGGTTATTGGTTAAACCAGCTCGGACAATTGACTTTAGTAGGTTTGTGGAAATTCGTCTCACACTATTAAGTTCTGTAAATAGTCTTTAAACCTTGACAAATAACAAATGATAAATGACGCTCTTTATGACTGATGACTGGCTGCAAGTCGCTGACGCAGAATAAACTCCGCGATCGCTAAATCCATGGGTGTGGTTACCTTGAGATTCGTCTCTTCCCCTGCCACAATCTGTACAGGTAGCCCACAGCGCTCAAATAATGCAGCATCATCGGTAACGTCCCAATGTAATTTTCGTCCTTGGTCATGACATTGCTTCAACAGCGACACCTCGAATCCTTGGGGCGTCTGGGCTGCCCATAACCGTCGCCTGTCGGGTGTATCTTGGATAATATCTGACTCATCAACGACTTTAATCGTATCCTTAACCGGGATCGCGGCAATCAAACCCGGACAATCTCTAAGGTGTTCCGCACAGCGATCAAACAGTTTGGATGTGGCTAAACATCTCGCACCATCATGAATCAGTACCCGTTCAGCCGTTGAGGGTAAAGCCTGCAAGCCGTTATACACTGATTCTTGGCGAGTTGCGCCCCCAGGAATCAGTTGTACCGCTTTCGTCAGGGCGAGATCCGCCAGAATTGCCTGAATATCAGTCTGATCCCCAGGCTGTCCAATAATGCCAATGTTGGTAATTTCCGTCGCCGCTTCCGCCGCCAGTAGCGTCCATGCTAATAAAGGTTTACCCAGTAAAGTGAGCAATAGCTTGTTGCGATCGCTCCCCATCCGTCGTCCCATTCCCGCTGCTGGAATTAATAAATGCACAAGCTTCCGCCTTTGATGCCAAATTTCTAGTCCCGACCGATCTAATCTAATATGCTACTACTGGTTCATCCCATGAAACCACTAGGTATAATATCATGCGTAACATAATCCCATAAGCCAAATAGCAATGGGAGCAGGGGTGTAGCAGTTCACCCTGTCACGGTGATCCGGACAAACTAATTTCTGGAAAATTCCGTGAAATTAGGAACGACCAGTCCATTAAAATTGAGCTGATATACAAGCTCTAAATTATATTCAGATGAGACTATTAGCCCTTGTTCCGGGAGGAATCAGCGATCAACTGCTGCTCTTTCCGACGTTAGATGACCTAAAAGCCAATTACCCCGACGCCGAAATCGATGTGATTGTGGAACCCCGCGCCAAGGGAGCCTATCGGGTTTCCGGTTCAGTCCAGGAAGTATTACCCTTTGACTATAAAGACCGCAATGGTCTGGCAGATTTTGGTAACCTATTGGGGATTATCCGCGATCGCGAATATGATGCGGCAATTGCCCTAGAGCGTCGGTGGTCAGTGGGACTATTGCTCTGGATGAGTGGTATTCCCATCCGTGTGGGCTACGAAAATAATCAGGGGAAGTGGTTTTTCACCAACACTGTACCGCTCAAAACGGAGCAGTATGCGGCGTATATGTATCATGACCTGCTCACCGGGTTAGGGATGAATACCCCCTGTCCAGAACTTGCCATTCGTGTACCAAAATCCGATCTGGATTGGGCAGAAGGGGAACAAGCCCGCCTCGGTATCCCTGAAAGCGGTTACATTATGATCGACGGCGGCTCTAACCACCTCGATCAGTCACAGGACATTGATAAAGTTTATCCCGCCCATAAATGGCAAAAAGTGATTGAAGACATCCACCAAAAACAGCCTGACCTAACTCTGGTTATGCTGCATGGTTCGGAGGATACTGAGTTAGTTGCCGCTCTCACCCAAGTCTGTCCTAATTTACAGATGACCTCACCTCCTGATAGTGGTAAATTAGCGGCAATGATTGCGGGGGCGAATTTACTGTTATGTACAGATAGCGCGTCGATGCATCTAGCTGTTGCTGTGGGAACGTATACGATTGCCTTGTTTGGTCCGACTGAGGCTGACAAACTCCTACCCCCATCAGAACGCTATATTGGCATTCAATCACCCACTCGTTGGATTGCCGATATTCAGCCTGATGATGTACTAAAACAAGTTTGGCGGGGCTAGGGAATGGCACTGAAATAAGCCGTTTTAGAGCGTCGAAACCATTGATATACCGTAGGGTGGGCATTGCCCACCAGCATACCATTGTCGTGTTCCTACTGTATACAGCGTCTGTGCGTAAGTCCTCATCCCTTTATGTCTCAAGTTCTTTTTGGGGGGAACATTAGCTGAAACAACGTATCATCGAGTTCATACCCTAACATTTGAGCCATAGACTTGAGGCGCGATTGGTTGGGTAAATCAATGTGTTGTAACCAGTTATTTACCACAAAAACCTTTTGCATCATGAAAATTTCTAAGGCTTCTGGGTTATATTGAATCCCTTCCGTGCGATTAAACTGATGAGGGACAAGCATCGCCGTATAGCGAGCCAGTTCCCCGGCTTTCCAGTCCAGTAAAAACGGTAACCACGGATACTGAACATCCAAGCGGATAAACCACAGACGTATCTCCGGAATTTCTGACCATTCCCGTGGATCATTGGGTTCGCGAGGGTAGTTAAACTCAAAGCGTAACTGCTGCTCATAGTTTGCGATCGCGCCCTCGGTTAACCACTTATCAATCACAGTCTGGACGGGCGATAGGTCTAAATCATTGATGGAATGGGAATTGAGTTTAATTGTGATTGCCACTAATCTTTATCCGCTCCACAACATTTGGACGTAGAGACGCACTGTTACAGCGTCTGTACATTGCCTGGATTACTTCGGTCTTTCATCCTGGTAGTGACGGCACTTAACACCTCGGACTTCGGCGTGAGCGCGGCAACTGAGCCTGTCGAAGTTCAGTCGAACGCTACGCTCGGTGTTGACCCTGAGCGAAGTCGAAGGGTCAACCCGTCCCCAGGCTTAACCTCGGATCAAGCTTACCTTAGTTTAATTAACACAATCGATGCTACCAGACTGGATATCAGTCCACAGTAGACAGACTCAAACCATCTAAGGTAAAGTGGTAATGAGTTTGCCTTACAGTGCCATACAGTGCCAGATACCCAGTCATTCAGACTCAAACCTGGACAAAGCTTGGCGAAAAAGATTATATCCGCAAATATTATGCGCGTTTAATCAGTGCATTATTAACTCTCTATCAGGATCAGGCTCATCTTCAGGGTAGAGCTTGAGACTACTCCCCATACAGCTAACCACCCTATTCAACGTATCGACTATGCAGAAAGAAGCGGCAGTTGTCAAACCAATTCGCTCATTGGAAGACGCCCTCAATCGATGTCAAGCGTTAGGAATGCGCTTGTCGCGTCAACGCCGCTTAATTTTGGAATTACTGTGGCAAGATCGAGAGCATCTCTGTGCAAGAGAAATTTATGATCGCCTAAATCAGCAAGGCAAAGAAATTGGTCATACTTCTGTGTACCAAAATCTAGAGGCGCTATCGTCTCAAGGCATTATTGAATGTATTGAGCGATCCGATGGACGGCTTTATGGAAATATCAGCGATGCACACAGTCACGTTAATTGCGTGGATACGAATCAGATCATGGATGTGTATGTAGAATTGCCAGAAGAACTAATCCAACACATTGAGCAACAAACTGGCGTTAAAATTACTGAGTATCGGATTGACTTTTATGGTTATCGCAACGGTCAAGGGCATGAGGAATAAATAGTCCTTGAAGGTTGTAAAGAGTAATTGTAGGTACCTATTAGTATTATACCAAAATTATTGGTGTTTCGCTAACCCCATCTAAATCTTGTGATTTTAGATGGGGACTGCGCTCAACCTTTGTTCAACAAAACCCGCCCTTTTTCAATTATCGGGGATTCCGTCGGGGTGGGTTTAGTCGCATCCCTTGGTCTTTCATCCCTCATCCTTTGCTAAAAACTCTCGCATATACTGATTCACTAACTGGGGCTGTTCCTGCTGTACCCAATGACTACAATTCGGGATGTAGCGGATTTGCAAATCTGGCATATAATCCTTTGTATTATAGGTCAATTCCTTACCTAAAGCCGTATCATTTTCTCCCCAGATCATTAGAGTTGGAATTTGCAGAACATCCCACCGATGCTGCTTAAATATCTCCTGGAAGACATTGCGGTAGTAGTTAAGCATGGCAGTCATAGCCCCCCGTTTTGCCGCCGCATCTTTATAGGCGTTTAAGTCTGATTCTGAGAAGGCACGTTTGTCAATTGCCATATCGATAAAACTCGACGTAATCAGTCGATAGTCATCCCACTGAAACAGTAACTCTGGGAGTAAAGGGAGTTGAAAGAAAAAGATATACCAACTTCGCAGGAGTTGTTGCGGATTATTGCGTAACGCCTCTGCAAATTTGGCGGGATGAGGAATATTCATGACAATTAACTGATCAACCAGTTGGGGATAAGTATAGGCAACATACCAAGCAATCATTCCTCCCCAATCATGCCCAACTAAGATACAGCTTTCATAGCCCAATCCTTGAATAACTCCTTTAATATCGTTAACTAACTCACTGATCTGATAAGCTAATACATCTTTGGGCTTATCGCTGTCATTGTAACCCCGCAGATCAACGGCAACAACTTTATAATCGCTGGCAAATTCAGGGATTTGATGCCGCCAGGAGTACCAGAATTCAGGGAAACCATGGAGCATCAGCATAAGTTTACCTTCTCCCTGGGTGACGTAGTGTAGTTTGACACCGTTAGTAATAATATAATCCTCTTGCCAGGAGTCAGTTATTGGAGACATGGGGTTTACCTTATTGTAGTTATCGATAACGTTAATTGTCTCATAGTTTTCTAGTTTGTAGTTGCGCTTTAGCGCGATAAACACCCGCATCGCAATTTAAAATTGTAATAAAAACAAAAGCTGAAAGACTATCCCGATAAATTTAATCACTATAAATAATTGGAGTTAGGAATTATGGGATTACTGGATCACTTTCATCCACCGTTGAGTACTCGTCGTCACTGGCACGCTTTCCATAATGCGTGGGCAACGTATATCGCTTCTGATTTAAACCGTCAATTGCCAGAAGGATACTTTGCTGAACCCAATGTGCAATTTGGGATTGAAATTGATGTGGCAGAATTTGAAGAGATATCATTACTAACCAGTCGAGTATCCAAGAATATCCTTCAACTCCCAACCTCCTCGCAACAGGAATGGATACCTTCGCCACCCACGCAGATGCAAGTTTGTGTAGCAGCGATTTTAATCGCCGTGGCTTTACACCTGAGTCAGGGCGGGTTTAGTTACATTCAGGTGGATTGAGAAAGGATAATAGTCAAACCCGCCCCTACAGGAAAATTAAAATGCCTTCATTGGTTTTACCAAGGACTACCAATTAGGGTAAATCCAGCCCAATAATAGGGATGAGATAGATTAATTTCTGAGTTATTCACTAAGGTTTTGGTAACGTTTATATTCCGACTTGTCCCAACTAACTGACTCGATTCAATTCGCACTTGAGAACGTAATAGGGCAAGTTGGGCTTGTCGCAATGCTTCGGCTTTAATTGATACATTTTCGCTGTTGAGTTGCTGATAAAATTCTGTCATTACCGCTAACGTCCCTAAATCATCAACTTTCCAGAGGCTGGCTAGGGCTGATTTTACTCCCGCTTGTACAGCTAATCCAGCAAACCCCATTTCTGCCTGATCATTCCCCACAGCAGTTTCACAAGCACTCAGAGTTAAGAGTTCCACCGTTGGCGGGGCGTACCATTGCACTTGTCGCAATTCGTTTAATCCGACTCGTTGTTGCCACAGTTGAATGTAGGGACTATAGTTGCGATCGCGGGGAAATGAGGCGTGGGTAGACAGATGTACAATATCAAAAGATGTCTCTTGGCGCTGAGTCTTTAAATTATCTAAGGTAAATTGGTCATTTAGCAATAATTTCCCTTGTCCAAATTCGGCTAAAATTGTTGATAATTCAATCGGAACAGCGGGTAATGGAGAAAGAGTTGAATCAGGGAACTCGGAAGCCCCCATGGCTAAGATAGTCGCATTTTTTAAACTCTGGTAACGGGTATCGGTTAAACTGACACTGGGGATTAAACCTAGGCTATAGGCTTCGATCAGAAATTGCTGTCCGTCATGTAATGCGGCTAGGGGAAGCGTGCGTAACCCCGCGTCCATTGAGAAAATTAGTGTATCAATATTGAGGGCATCTAGTTCCGTTGCTAAGGGTTCGATTAGCCACTGATAGAGTTGTTGGGAACTGGATAAATACCTGTCATTCGTATAATCATTGAGCGTGTGATAAAATTTATTCATTTCCCGCCGTAGAGTTTGATGATTGGCTTGGGGAACCTGTTTTGGAATCGGGGAACCTTCGGGGGGAACGAGAACAAGTTGTAATCCATCGGGATGAGATAGGGCGTAAATTACTACGGCGCGTTTTCCTGTTTGGGTTTCTATGGTTTTTAGCCTGTTTTGTAGGGAGGCGGTAGTGACTTGTTTCTGGGTAATGTCTTCGCCTAAATAGTCTTCAAATTGCGCTTCTAAGGATTGGTCAATTAACGTGACAATATCATCGCTGGGATTAATTGCGAGTTGGCGGGGAGAGTCTTGAACGTAGGGGACATTGAGTGATAATATTTGTTGATTGGGAATCTTCCAAGTAAAGGTGTAGTTTTCGGTTTCAGAATCTTGATAGATTTGCGGATTGACATTGAGAGTATCGCCGACAAGAAAGGCGAGAGATTCTAGGGGATTGGTTGGCGATGGAGTCTCTGGAGTTAATTCAGAATTAGGAATAGAGGGGGATGGAGAAGCAGGTGTTAATTGAGGAGTAGGATTAGGTTCGGCTGGAAGGGGATTGGGATCAGGTGGCGGGGGTGAAGCCGGAGAGACTGATATAATTTGAATGCGATCGCTGTCTTGTTTGTGAGTATGTAAATAGCTTTGTGTGGGTAGAATCTGATTTTCGGGATTTTCGTTTCCTCGCGTCATCGCGCCTTGAGTACCATTGATATCAGCGTTACCGACAATAAAGGGGGTAATTCCCTCGCCGCCATGACGAATGAAAATTGATCCGCCGTCAGCCACCCCAGCCGTAGAAATACTTGCCCGAATTCCATTTTGATCGAGGAATATATCCGTAGCTTGGAAAAATTGTCCTGTGGTAATGTCAACGACGCCACCATTACCGTTCCCTAAACTTTGACTATCAATTTGACTCACGGTAATATTACCCGGTGATTTAAGGGTAATATTACCACCATTATTGAATGCCGAGGTATTTAGACGCTGGGTGGCAATACTTCGTTGATGACTCGTGAGGCGAATCCCCCCTGGTGAAGTAATATCTTGGGTTTCAATACTATTTAAGGTGGTGATATCGATACCTGATGGATTGGTTGTGGTAATCGTACCTTGAACCTGTAGGTTATTTAAGGGGGTTAAATTGCCCACGCGATCGCTAAATTTAACCTGTCCTTGTTCTGAATTTAGGGTCAGATTATAGGAACCGTTGACAATATCGTTAAAGATAATACCACCAGAGTCTGATGTCGTCAAGGCGACATTATCCGCTAAGGTGACAGGGGCATTCAAAGTAATATTATTTTGGTTGGTTTGAATATCTCCGCCAATTTTAATATTACTATCTGCACTTAGGTCAATTGTGCCTCCCATTTCCACAAATGATAAAGCATTCATTTTGCCAACAGTAATTCTATTCGCCGCATCAAGAGTGATGTTACCACCTAAACCCTCTCCAGACGCCGTAATTAATGCCCCACTGCTGGTATTAATATTTGCCTCGGTACTTGTGATACTAATATCGCCGCTATCACCACTAAAGCCACTTAAAAAGACGGTAATTGTCCCAGTATCAATATTACCAGGAGCAAGCAGAGTAATATCACCGCCTTTGATACCACCGGGAGCGCTAATTATGCCGCCAGTTGTATCAATAATACCACCACTGGTTAGGGTAATATCTCCAGCATTCATAAACCCATGGGAATTGATTGTTTTACCGCCAGTAATAATATCTCCATTTGGTGCATTCAGTAGAATTGCACCGCCTGATCCTGAGGATGAAGATGAATCCAGAACATGGGTGGGTAACTGAGTTATAGGCTTTAATAAATCAGCGAGTTCTGGATAATCATTAATCGGTACTAAATCAACCAAATTGAATAGCTCAGACAAATCAGAATTCAGGGCATTAATAGAACCATTAGTAACGGTTAGATTAATTGTCCCACTCCCAATTTTACCTGAAGAAATTAGGTCGCCTGTTATCAGATCATTTTGAGCCGTAAGCCTAATGTCATTACCTGTACCATTGAAAGAAAGTGAAGTAATATTACCAGTATTGATGCTGCCATTGGGGGCATTAATAGTTACTTTGCCACTCGTTCCACTGAAAACAGCCGAGCCAAGGCTACCGCTTGAAATATTACCCTGATCACTTGTAAGCGTGACGTTACCCGTATTACTCAATCCGGACAAAGAGGCAATAGTGCCTAAAATTTCAATATTACCTGTCGCTTGGACTGTAATCTCACCGCCATTTCCCACAATACTTACTGAAGAGATACTAGTATTCTGTTCTGAGCCTGTGATTTTAATATCACCCCCGTTAGCGGTTAGGCTGATATTTCCAGCATTACCAACACCTCTGTCAATACTATTATTTATTTCACCAAATACTTCAATATTACCATTATTTGCGGTAAGATTAATATTACCAGCATTTCCGAAAGTGGCAAGAGATTGGGCAGCAATCAAACCTGTATGAATGTTGCCACTATTAGCCGTGAGGGTAATATTTCCACTATCTCCTACTGTTCCGCTTCCCCAGGATATAAGACTACCCGTGTTAATGTTACCTTCATCGGTCACAATAGTGATATCACCACCATGGCTAAACAGAGAAGCTATAACGCCACGGGTATTGATATTACCTACATCAACGTTGACTCCCGCAATGGTAATTTCTCCTCCTTCTGTCGTGATTTCATCCCCTGAATTCATTAAAAAATTACCAACACCATTGCCATCGGCATCAGCTTTAAATGTGATAGTTTGACCATAACCCGTCTGGAAATTTAAGCTGTCACTGGCTATATCCTCAATGGTAATATTGTTCGTGGCTTCTAAGATGAGGTTACCGGATAAGCTTTCCAGTTTGGCTTTAGAAAGGGTAAAGTTATCGGTGGTTTCGTCTGAAAAGAGAATTGTATTATCATTCAATTCACTATCATTAGCAGCAGGATCATCTTGATCGACTATCGTGATATTGACCGGATCAAGTAGTACGTTGCCAGCTTGACCATTAGCTGCCATGACATCGACATCGCCCCGAAAAACTAGATTGTTTTTTCCGGAAACTTCAACAAATCCACCATTTCCGGAATCATTCCCGCCACGAGCGAGAATAGTGCCATTAAATGTGGTATTATTGTCTGCCCAAGCAATAACACGACCGCCATCACCATTCAGAAAACTATCAGCCTGAATAATCGAATCCGAACTGATAAACGTGTTTTCAGCATTGGGGATGGAACCTTGACCTTGGTAATCTCCACCAATCCGGACAATACCTCCATTATTATTACCAGAGGCATTAATGTCGGCATCGACGAGTCCCACATTCTCACCGATAATATTAATTGACTGATTCACCGAAATTGGCAAGAAGTTGGCAACATCAAGACTGCCAGAAATAATCGTGGTTCCGGGTTGATTGGGTAAGGTTATGCCGGAATTAGCTAATTGAACAGTATTATCCGCAGAAACAGTTAATTGGGTGTCTAATTCAGGTGGTGTTCCCGTGAGGAGTTCAGCTAAATCTAAGGGGGTTACGGGGAGAATATTTCCCTGACCATCCCGGGGCGGTTCAAGTTCTAAACTGAGGAGGTTTCCTGATTGACCAATCTGGACTAAATTAGAGTCAGGTATAGCAGCAACAGTAATGGTTCCGCCTGGTGCGCTTAATTGACCGGTGTTAATCACTTGACCTGCCAATAGGGTTAAGTTATGCGGCGAAGTGACGGCTAAGTTACCCGCGTTGATAATACTGCCAGAATTGGAGTAATCAAAGGCAAATTGATTAGGTGTACCAATGAGATTTGAATAGTTATTGTCGCCAAAAGCATTAAACCAATGGTTCTGGCTAAATCCAATTCCTGTAGCGGTTGTGGCGGTAAAATCAGCGGGGACGTTTAATCGGGCGTTACTGCCAAAGATAATACCGGAGGGGTTGATTAAAACTAAGTTGGCGTTACTTCCGGTAACTTGGATTAAACCGTTAATAATGGAGGGATTATTGCCAGTAACTCGGCTGAGAATATTCTGAATGTTGGGCGAGGAGAGGAAGTTGGCAATTTGCTCAGAGTCTAATCCAAATTGCTGAAAACTGTGGAAGAGATTGGTGTTGTCTGGGGACAAAGTGCCACCTGTGATGTCGAAGCGATCGCCTGTGGGATTGACGACGGTTCCGGTGTTGTCGTTGGCGGGGATTATGGGTTGGGCGAGGGTAGGGGGATAGGGGTTTAGGGTTAAGAGGGCGAGGAGGGTTGTTTTGCAGAGGAAATTGGGTTTCATGATGAATTTTTTTGGATTGAGTAGCTATTAATTAATGTTGATTTAACGCAGAGGTACGCGGAGGTAAGCGCAGAGGGCGCAGAGGGGTTGGAGGTGGAGGAGGGTGGGTTTAGTTCAGGGATTGGTTGTTGGGAAAGGGTATCGGTAAAACCCGCCCCTACTGGTTTAATTGGTGTTCAAGTTCCTGAATCTGTTGGGAATAGCCTAGGGTTTGATATCCTTTGAGGGCGAGGCTAAACCAGTGCATCGCTTCGTCGTGATTGCCGAGTGCGGTTTCGATGCGCCCTAAGTGATATTGGGCGTGGGTTTTCTCCTCGATGTCGTTGGGTTGGGCGAGTTCGATCGCTTTTTTGTAGTAAGGTTTAGCTTGGGGGGGAAGGGCGAGGTGATAGAAGTAGCGATCGCCAATTTTGCGATAGATGGCTGCACTCTCTACTCCGTCAGCAATGAGGGATTCTAGGGTGGCGATCGCTTTGGTATGAAGACTATGTTTACTGTATAGTGTGGCTAAGGCTAGAGCTTTAGCTGTTTGATTCCAGGGTTGCTGGGTGATTCGGTTGACTTGAGTCTGAATTTGTTGGGCTTGTTGTTCGTCGAGTCGGCTGAAATTAAGTCCGCCGGGTAGTGGCGGTTCATCAAGTGAGGATTCTCCAGTATCGGCTTCAACAATTAGCATATAATTACCATCGGGTTGAAGCGGGGGTTCTCCAGGATAGAGGATTTGGGTATCGCTAACTTGGGTTGTCCACTCGATTCCCTCCCCTTCGAGAGTGACGGTATACTGTTGGGCTTGCGGTATGGAATTCCAACGTAGCAGGGGTTTATCGGTGATAATCGTGGTGCGACGGGGACTGATAACGTAAGGAATATTATTGTTCCAAGCGGCGATATCTCCACGATGCGGGCATTTATAAGTGCCAGGGCTACATTCACTTTGTTCCCTAGCGGCGGGACAGCGATTGCGGAGATTATTTCCGGGAGATATCGTTTGGATGGATAAGTCCGCACATTGCATAATTATTTGTGCTTCCTTGGCGATCAATAACTGATCATCTGGATAAATATCCGTGCCAATTTTCGGTTCAATTCTACGTCCAGTCCGCTGAATTTGCACATCACCTGTTATCTGAAGAATTTGTCCATTGGCAAGGGGTTGGGATGTCGGGCGTAAGGCAGAGAAAATGGGATAAGTCGTAACAAATAGATCATTGTCTTGATGCCGTACCGATTTTTCCTTGTTCCCGCCTCCGACACTATCAACCCAATTAGTCCGATTGACAGGTTCATCCCGATAAACAGCCCCGACACCCGAAGAATTACCGCCAAATAGGAGTAATAGAGAACTTAACAGGAAACTTATGGAAGTCGCTATTGACCCGTTCATACAATACTTATACTCCTTTAACCTTGTGTCAGTGTTTCGATTATTTGGATGACCCTGAAGATAATTTATACTCCTTCCCGTCTATGAAGTTAGATTCGAGCAACGCATCATGATAAACTCTAAGATGCTGTTCAGGAGATTGAGAAACCTTGCTGTTGGCTCTCAAACGATCAAACTTGATAGTTGTTTAAGATTCAGATAGCAAAATGTTTGAGTGAATATGACCTATGCCTAATTTATGCATTGCTTTTTGTTAGGCATTAATTTTCTCGTTGCGAAAAAGCATCATTATCAATGAATGACTGAAACTTGCGCTATTGTCAGTCAGCCCTAGCATCCGCATTCATGGTTTGCACCCAAGGCAGATTAAAGCTAAACCTGACTGTTGAGAAATTTTTTTATCTGTAACAGAAGAGGGGAATCTTTCTAGTTCTATTTAAACCGCCGCGAGTATCATTGTCAAGTTTAATTACAAGATATAGATATATTCTGGATAGTCCGCTTACAGAAACTGCACAATGAGCTGATACAGACTATAAGTAGGTAGGGACATTAAACGAGGACGAGCTAGCAGAATTTTAGACATCAGCAATACTATTCCACTCCTTTTTTTGGCTAAGTACCTGGACATAAATTCTGTACCCTGTACTAAGAAGTGTTAGCAAGCCTCAAATCCTTACTGTTCCCTGTTCCACACCGAGCGAAGCCGAGGTGTTCCCTGTTCCCTAATCTCAACCGTTAAGTTTAATTTTGTCCGACTACTTACCAAATTTTCTCTGGCTAAGGCAATACATTCGTCTTGTTCAGGGACATTATAATCCGAGTAGCGAAGTGTATTTTCCCAAGCCAGTACTGCATCTTGATTGTTCCCTTTCGTGTCTAACACTTGGGCTAATAGACAATAGGCATGAGGGCTATCGGGTTGAAGCGCGATCGCGCGGCGTAAATCGGCTTCAGCTTCCTCCAACCGTTGTTGTTCCCATCGTACCCAACCTCGATTCTTCAAACAAGCAGCTTTCACTTCATCATAGTTGCTATGCTTTAAGCAATCCCAGGTTTGTTTCAGTGCAGATTGTAGATTCTGCTGCTGCAATTGCAAGCGAGCCAGTTCCGGGTAAGCATCAGGAAGTCCTCGCAGGGCGGCTTGTTTAAACCGTTCTTCCGCACAGTCTGTATCATCAAGACTTTCATTGCATAACCACCCTAAATTGTAGTGCGGCTGTGCATAATTATGATTCAGTAAAGTAGCGATAGTATAGTAACGTTTTGCTATTAATAATTGCCCATTTTTGTGATTTTCAAGTCCCAGTTCATTCGCCCAAACTGCCAGTTGAGAGCCGAAGGACAGGTAACTACTAATCGCTGCCACTAAAACAATTACCACCCATTTTGATAAACGAATAAAAGGAATTGTATAACCTTGGCGTTCGGGTAAAACCAACGGCTTCCAAGTGGGGGGAATTACAGCAGGATGTTGACAAATAACCGGAAGCCAACTTGCCCCAGGAAAATCATGTTCCACTCCCCGGAGTTGCTCTCTAGCTTGGCGCACAGATAAATGAAAGGGTTCGCCAGCAGAAAAGTTTTTTAAGAAGTATTTCAAAAAGGCTTGCGCTACTTGATCTGCCACAGGTTCGCGCATCACAATCATCGGCGGTAGAGGAATCTGTGCGGCTGCCAAGTCTCGTGCTAATCCTAACCCATCACAGGAATTAAAAATTGCTAATTTCAATCCATTATAAACCGCTTGACCGAGGGCTTCTTTGAGTTCATCAATCGTGATGCTATTATTCTGAGCGTTTTGATTAATGTATAACCGCCCATGGGTTAAAGTTTCTGCACTTTGGGAATGTCCGGCAAAGAAAATAATATCCCAACCGGCTTGCCAAAGTTGATCGTTTAATTCCTGTCGTTCGGGTTCAACCAACCATTCAATGTCAACCCCTGGCAATCGTTGTAGCAATTCCCGATCTTTTTCCAGATTAATCCCAGCGCTATTTCCTAAAATGGCTAAAATTTTGACCTTATCTTTTCTGGGGGAGGAGGGAACTTGATAAGCGGGTGGGGGATGATCGGGTGTACTAAACGCTAACTCAGCTTGGCGATATTCTGCCAAAAAATCCCAAAGATGCCACGGTAATTTCCAGACTTCCGGCTCATTGCTTTCAATAATTACCCGCACGGATTCAGACGGGTTTAATTGAGTTCTCAATTGTGATTCGATCTTGCGAAACCCCTCACTTTTGAACCATGTATTAAGTCGCGTTTGTAATTGCTGACAAATATCATTAAAATTACCCTCAGAACAATGGGTAATTCCCGATTCGACGATTTCGATCCCGCGAAAGCCATCACTCTGATAAAGTGCTGTATACATTAGCCGCCAGTCTCTGAGCAGTTGAGGAATATCTGGCGCTGATGGCAAGCTGCCGACGAATTGCATGTAAAGATTTTTTATCTCTCCCAACCGCGCAGTAACAGCAGGAAATCCAGTTCTGAAGCTGCCGAATCCGAGACTTAAGACGACTATTTTACTCATAGCTACTCTTTATTGATTATTGAGTTAGGGAACAGGTAGGGGTAAAGAGAATAGAGTCGAGGGAATAAGTCTGCTGATTAGCTGACGCATTGGCTCAAATTTTACTATGATTTTGGCGAGTCAGTTATTAAGATTTTTGAATAATTAAGCCCTGAAAGAAAATACTCTATTCTTCAATAACGCTATTTGATATAACCCCAATGTAGGGTGCGTTAGCGAAGCGTAACGCACCCTTGCTTAAGACGTGAGTGCCATATTTGCCTGAAGAACCGTGATATTCACATTCCAGATTTTTAGTCAGACGTTCAACGATGATGACAAAGACAGGGTAACTACGACAATCAACAATTAACCCGTGACCAGTCAAAGTGTAAATGATTCCGTAACACTGATACTATTCAGCGCTACTTGTAGACCAAAATTGGTTCCGGGTTCGACTCGAAATTGTCTGAGTTGAATCCAAAGATCTAACCCTCTCGATTTCACGACTTGCAGCCTATCCCCGGAGTCGGCAAGTAATGCCAGTGTAAGATTACTCGGCAAATAGCGATCGCCGCCTGTGGGATGAACTTGAACAAAAACATTAACCTTGCGATCGCGTTCTTGGGTAAGTGCCATTACCAAGGCGAGGCGTTGAGTTCCCAAATCCATTGCCAAATCGATTAACTTGGCTCGCATAACATCTGCATCTGGAAAGAGTTTTACGCCAGTCTCAAATCGACGAAGTGCGGGAACATTTCGATCTTGAAGCGACTGTTCACTATCAGCTACTAATAAGTCTTCAATCTGTTGCCAACCCGCCGCAAACTGATTAGCAAACCACTGATTAATATTGACGATAGGGTGAGCTAATTGGTCAAGATACTCTAATAAAGCATCAAGGGGTTGTAACTGCGTCAATACTACCTGATCTGTACCAGCCGTTTTCGTGAATCCCAACAGTTTTGACTCTTTTAGCTTGGGATCAATAGCCACAAAAACATAGCCAATTCGTTCCTGCCATACTTCGGGCGGAATCGAGCAAAATTCCGGAATCCAGTGATTGCTTTTAGAGTCTGAATCATTCTCGAATACTTTCACCGGGCGACATTCTAATGTTCCTAATCCTTTGACCTTCAAATCTGCCACATCTGCGCCTAAGCAAACCACGGGATTGCAAAGATCACTAGATTGAATGTCAGTGTCTATCTCCATAAGTTCCAAATAATCATGGACTGCCAAAACTGCCAACGTATTCAAATAAACTTGTTCGGCTTTTGCTGGCGTCGGTTGTTTTTCTGCAAAGTTTTGTGCCATTTTGATTATCTTGGGCATAATGGGCATCGGCAAAGCGTTATTTAACAGTAATTCTATGCTAGTCATAATTCGCTCCTTTACAGTCCTGTGGTTGTTATACCATCAATTAATTGTTGTCTATAAATATCCTTGAGATTCACCAAATTTCCGTAACAAGGGAACACAATGACGCTGGTAAAATGTTGCCAACGTGGAAATCCTACAATTAAACTCTGCTTCTAGTTTTCTCCATTCTGTCTCTGGTGGTAAGCGACGTAAGATTAAAACTTGACAAGTTATATCAGGACGCCCTCTAATATGAGAGCTAGATAAGTCCCCATCTGGATCTGATTCTGCCCACTGTCGGGTTTCTTCCAAGAGCGGCGGAATATCGGGGTGAGTATTCGGCAAATTTTCAATTGGATTGATTGGATTCTCCCAGCCTGGTGGCGGTTGAGGTTGATAGCGTTTCATGTCTTGCCATCGTTTCAAGCGCAAATCATTTAGTCGTTGTTTGAGATAGGCATCCAACCACGTTGTCACAGTGGCTATCGCCGGATCATAGTTCTCAATCTTGCGGCACAAATACAACCAAGTTTGTTGCAGTGCTTCTTCGTAATCGGGGCTATTCTCCCGCCAAAGTTTCCCCGATTGTGCGATCGCGCGAATGAGTTGATCCAAGCTACGACGCCGTTGCAGACTGCGCCGGGGGTACTGGCAGGTTTGAGCGACAAGCTGACGTAGTTGTTGATCGATGTCCGCATCCATGAAATTACCTTAACTCTTACTCCTATTGGTTTTGGGGTGGGTTGTTACCCTGTCATCGTCGCTTACACTCATCCTTCATAGTCGTGCCAATTGAGTCTTGCACTCAGTTATCGGCGCAAATTTAGAGTTTTTCGCAAAATCCACAATTTTTTTTTCGACTCATCTTGTCTGACATTTTTATATAGGGCACGGCAGTGCCCATGGGTGTCAACTTAAGCCACATTACCCACGATAGGATACTGGGTGTGGGGTATGGGGTGTGGGGTGTGGGGGAAAGCGAGCAATTTTGGGGAGCTATGTATTAAACGGAACCTGTTTGAAAAAAATATTGTGGATGAATAGGTGAGGTGAATGGTGGTAGGTGTGAGGTTTTTTCGCCTCCAACAGACAATTCCATCCTGACACCCGACACCCGACACCCGACACCCGACACCC
>NZ_JAVKEA010000142.1:0-24403 GCF_040221695.1 Coleofasciculus sp. E2-BRE-01
GGGTGTCGGGTGTCGGGTGTCAGGATGGAATTGTCTGTTGGAGGCGAAAAAACCTCACACCTACCACCATTCACCTCACCTATTCATCCACAATGTTTTTTTCAAACAGGTTCCGTTTAATACATAGCTCCCCAAAATTGCTCGCTTTCCCCCACACCCCACACCCCATACCCCACACCCAGTATCCTATCGTGGGTAATGTGGCTTAAGTTGACACCCATGACCGACGTGCGCCCAATTTAACGTTAGAGGAACTCAAGCAATGGTTTGTGCAAAATAAGTCAGTGTTACAGTAAGGTAATCATGTTAGGGAACTAGGTATTTTTGACTCTTCATATATTTATTTAATAAACCAACAAGGTAGGTTAAACGATATCCGCTTCAGCATTAATATTGGTGGGTTACGGCGGAGAATTCATTCAATGGTTATTATCCTGATGAGAAACCCGCCTAACCCACCCTACATACAATAATTTTTTGAGCCGTGATTGTTTAAGGTTAAGAGAGTTCTAAGTTAAAACGCTGGTTTCCCATTGACTGGGAGTCGGGGAGACAAGCTAACCTGGAAGGAGGAGATACTTGTAGTTGTTCTGTTAACGTTTGACACATTCATGGCACAGTCTTATTTTGATTCGGATCAAAACGGTCACAAGTCCTTTGAATTACCCGGTGCTAGACCCCACTACAACCCCGATCGCCCGGGACAAGTGAATCATATTTTCCTGGATTTGGTCTTGGATATCCCCAAACAGCGCTTAGAGGGGACTTGCACTATTACCCTAACGCCTGTGCGTGATGATATCCGTCAGTTTGTCCTGGATGCGGTGAACCTGACGATTGAATCGGTGCAGATTAATGGGGAATCCCAACCCTTTGACTGTGACGGGGAACAACTACAGATCCAGCTTCGTAACCCGACTGAAGCGGGGAAAGAGGTAAAAATCGCGATCGCGTACCAGGTGGAGAAGCCACAACGGGGTATCTATTTTATTACTCCCAGCCAAGATTACCCCAACAAACCCACCCAGGTGTGGACACAGGGAGAAGATGAAGACTCCCGCTTCTGGTTCCCCTGTTTCGATTATCCGGGTCAATTGGCGAGTTCGGAACTGCGTGTCACGGTTGCGAAACCCTTGATGGCGATATCCAACGGGGAACTGATCGGTACTCAAGAAGAGGGCGATCGCACAACTTATCACTGGTTACAAAACCACGTTCATCCTACCTATTTAATGACCTTAGCAGTGGGTGACTTTGCCGAAATTCGGGATGAATGGCAAGGAAAACCTGTTACCTATTATGTCGAAAAAGGGCGGGAAGAAGATGCGCGGCGCAGTATGGGGAAAACGCCCCAGATGATGGAATTCTATAGTCATGTCTTTGGCTATCCCTATCCTTATCCTAAATACGCCCAAGTTTGTGTTGATGACTTTATCTTTGGGGGGATGGAAAACACCTCCACCACCCTACTCACCGATCGCTGTTTACTCGATGAACGGGCGGCGCTTGATGGGATGCGTACTGAAAGTTTAGTCGCCCACGAATTGGCACATCAATGGTTTGGTGATTTGGTGGTGATCAAGCATTGGTCTCATGCTTGGATTAAGGAAGGAATGGCGTCCTATACGGAAGTCTTGTGGACTGAAAAAGAGTATGGGAAAGATGATGCGGCGTATTATCTACTTAATGAAGCCCGCAGCTACATCCAGGAAGACACCTCCCGCTATCGTCGCCCGATTGTTACCCATATTTACCGAGAAGCGATTGAATTGTATGACCGCCACCTTTATGAAAAAGGGGCTTGTGTTTATCATATAATCCGGGCAGAATTGGGGGATGAGTTATTCTGGAAGACGATTCAAACCTTTGTCCAAGATAATGCTCATAATACTGTAGAAACTGTTGATCTATTACGGGCAATTGAGAAAGCTACGGGTCGAAATCTTCTATTTCTGTTCGATCAATATGTCTTCCGAGGCGGTCATCCCGATTATAAAGTTAGCTACACCTGGGATGGGGATAGCCAGTTGGCGAAAGTTACGGTTGTCCAAACTCAAGTGAAAGAAAGTCAAAATGGTAGCAAGAATGAGCGATTTGACCTGAAAATTCCCATCGCCTTTGGCTACACTGATGCTGATTCCCCTCTGAAAACGTTTAAGGTTCGCATCCATGAACGGGAACAGAGTTTCTATTTTCCCTTGGAGAAAAAGCCCCAGTTTATTAGTTTTGATGCGGGGAACAATTACTTAAAAACGGTGACGCTGGAGTATCCGTTAGCTGAACTCAAAGCCCAACTGAAATATGACCCTGACCCCGTTTCCCGGATTTACGCCGCCC
Source organism: Coleofasciculus sp. E2-BRE-01 (assembly GCF_040221695.1). NCBI lineage: Bacteria > Bacillati > Cyanobacteriota > Cyanophyceae > Coleofasciculales > Coleofasciculaceae > Coleofasciculus > Coleofasciculus sp. E2-BRE-01. The sequence goes on from NZ_JAVKEA010000142.1 coordinate 2,338, forward strand.
AAGCGTTAGTGAAGAAGGGAGGGTTAGAAGTGGTTCAAGCGTTAGCAGAAGCCCTGACGGATGATCCCTTCTGGGGTGTGCGTGTCGAAGTCGCCAAACAATTAGCAAAAGTCAAACTGGATCAAGCCTCTGTTGCGTTAGTCGCTGGCTTGCAGGATAAAGATGCGCGGGTGCGGCGATCGGTGGTTGAAGCCTTGAGTAAGGTGAAAACGGTTGAAAGTTATGCAGCTTTAAAGCATCTGTTAGAAGGGGGAGATGCTAGCTATTACGTGGAAGCATCGGCGGCGAAGGTACTGGGTAAACTGGCGTCTGGGAGTATGAAAGATAAAGCAGATGAAGTGCTGCACCTGTTGACAACGATCCTGAATGAACGTGCGGGTTGGAATGAAGTGGTGCGTTCGGGTGCGATCGCGGGATTGAGTCAGATGAAGTCTTCACCCCAAGCGCTAGATGTAATTATGGAGTACACTAAGCTGGGTGTTCCTCAACCCTTGCGACTGGCGTCCATTCGCGCATTAGGCACTATTTCCACAGGTCAAACCCCGAATAAGCTAGAGGAAATATTAGAAGCGTTAGAGGAGTTATCCGGGGAATCGTTCTTCCTGACTCAAGTGGCGGTAGTTTCCGCCTTAGCCCAAATGGAGACTGTCAAAGCGATTGGGGTTTTGCGATCGCTTTGTGATCAAACACCGGATGGGCGTGTGCGTCGTCGGGCGGAAGAAGCGATTCAAACGGTGCAGAAGCGAGTGGGTTCAGACAAAGCGATTAAACAGCTTCGCGAAGAATTGGATCAGATTAAGCAAGAGAATCAGGAACTCAAAAGCCGCCTAGAAAGCCTAGAGGCGAAGTCGTCTTAATTTGTCATTGGTCAACTGTAGGGGCGCATAGACGTGCGCCCTTAATTTTGTCGCTGCATCGGGATAATGGAACGCTGAAAATCCTCTTGAGTAGGTGATCATTGTTTGGAAGTTAGGGGTGAATTCGATAATTTTATCGGGAAACGCAGAGGTTCGCAGAGGGTAGCGCAGAGGGTCGCAGAGGGGTTATTTTAGCGTTTGGGGTGGGGTGCGATCGCGTTTGTTTTTTGAACACTGAAAATCCAGAACTAGGAATTGTTGACCTTGGCGCGTTGGCGGAACCTGTTCCGAAGAGAACGTATCGCATCCATATTTCTGGCATATTCTGACGCTTTAACGGATTTCTTGGTTCGAGCAATTCACACCATTACTGATGGGATAAGCTTACACCCGTGATTTCACCGAATAGTTGTGTTGAATCGGGATGAAAATCGACCCTATAGGCGGGCACATTTTCCCATTATGAAGTAAGCCTCCCACAAAACCATGGCATTTGTCAATACTGAAATAGAAATTATTTGAGCCATTCTAGGCTAATAGTTCATCAACGGTTATACTGAAACTGGATCAAACGGCTTGTATTTTTCTGCATCAGACTGAATCGAGCGAATTATCATAAATAGTATCTTTAAACCAGTATTCTGGGAGACTTTTGTGTCTTATAATTCGCTCAAATATTTTTCTAATCCATTCTTCAAAAGAATTGGCAATTACTGAATCTTTCCATTCTTCAGGAGAGTATTCGTGGTTACAATCCAGAACAGGATTTTCAATTCCATTAAAACTCCCAAAGTCTAGACTACAGAAATCTCCTGTTCCTATACGCCCTAAGTAGGCTATTGGTAGAAGTAATAACTGTTCCGAAACATCATATATTCTATGTATTTGTTTTTTGTACTCTCTAGTAGCAGACATTTCAAAAATAAGAATTCCAGAATTTGCCCACAAGGAGGAAGAACCTGAAAAAATAAGATTTGCAGCTTCGGAGCAGAAAAGATGTGCTCCATTATGTTTCAACAAAAAAAGTTTATAGCTATGAGGAAGTGAGAGTCCTGTTTGCAACTCATATTCTTCAATTTCACTTTCACTTGCAGGCTCATTGAACTGGAAGCTCCAGTCAAGCGAAAAGCTGTCAAAAACATAGCGCGATTCCCTTACCGAATCTTCCAGCCACTCATACATAGGATCTAGAAATTGTTAACCTTGGCGTGATCACATCCGCATTTGTGACGGGTTATGATGCTTTAACTGATTGAGAGATGTTGTTCAAGCTTAGGGCAATTTGCACTCTTACTGATGGGATAAGCTTACACCCGTGATTTCACCGAATAGTTGTGTTGAATCGGGATGAAATCGACCCTATAGGTGGGCAGATTTTCCCATTATGAAGTAAGTTTCCCACAAAACCATGGCATTTGTCAATACTGAAATAGAAATTATTTTAGTGATTTTAGGCTAATAGTTCATCAACGGCTATACTGAAACCGGATAAAACAGTTTGTGTACTCACCACTTCCCCAGAAGTAAATACCAATCTCTGGTTGTGAGTGGCGATAATAATCCAACGGCTTTCTGGAAAGACTAACCAAACTTCCTCACCTCCTGATTGTAAATATTCTTGGGCTTTGAGAATCACATCTTCAGCTAAATCAGTGGGGGAAACGATTTCTGCACTCAGGGGAAAACTGCGGGGGAGGACTTTTGCATCACCATATTGGGTAACGAGTTCTGGGGGAAGATAGGCGACATCGGGACAACGCCCTTGTTTATTGGTGCGACAAGGAACATCTGTATATACTTTTCCTCCTTGTCCACTAGAGTCTTTATAACTTCTCCAGTAAAAGTACAAGTTCCCCTGAATTTCACTATGTTTGAGTGTCATGCCATTGGTCTCGATTAATTCTCCATTGATCCATTCTGTACCAATGGGGGGATTTTGCATCCAGTCTTCTAGGGAGATGGGTTGGGGGTAAATGGTGGGAATTGTTGAGGTGATCATGGTTAGGGGTGAATTCGGTAATGTTTATAGGGTAACGCAGAGGTTCGCAGAGGGGTTATTTGGGCTTTTAGGGTGGGTGCGCGTTTGTTTGTTTTTGGCGTAATTTGTCCAATTGTTCGCGGGCAAAGCGTTGCACGTTTGGATCGGGATCGTATGCTATCAGGTTTTGCAATAGTTTGAGAGTTTGAGGATAGTGAGGATATTGTTTTAAAACAATCTCAATTCCGGTTTTTCGAGGATTATTGTTATGGAAGTTGCCATAAAAATTCAAATCATGTTCGACCACAAAATAACACAAAAAGTTGAATATAGATGAGTTATTTTTCCAAGCCAATGCTAATGCTTGTATTGCCACTTGTCGCACAGTTGGGTTTCTATCGAACAGGGCGCATTTTTTAATAAATGTTAAAATATCAGGGTCATCCGTCCAGCCACGAGCTAACTCTTTTAAGGCTGACTGCCGCACGGCTGCCCTGCTAGACTGAGCGCATCTTTTGAGCAAAGCTAGGGTATCAGGATCATCTTTCCAGCCACGGGCTAATTCCTGTATGGCTAATTCTGGCACGGTTTTAATGCTATTAGACTGGACATGGGATTTTATAAAAGCTAAGGTATCAGGGTCATCCTTCCAGCCATGGGCTAATTCCTGTAGAGCGAATTTTTGCACTGATCTATCGCTATTGAACTGGGTACATGATTTGAGAAAAGCTAAGGTATCAGGCTCGTTCTTCCAGCCACGGACTAATTCCTGTAAAGCACATTGTCGTACTGATGCATCGCTCTTGGACAAGATAAAAAACTTTATAAAACCTAATGTATTAGGATCATTTCTCCAGCCACGGACTAATTCCTGCAAGGCGAATTTTCGTACATTAACATCCCTGTCAGACTGAACGAATTTTTTGAGAAAATCTAAAGTATTAGGCTTGTCTGTCCAACCACGAGCTAATTCCTGTAATGCGAATTTTCGCACAGTTACATCCCTATCGGACTGGACGCATTTTTTGAGAAAATCTAATGTGTCTGGCTCATCCTTACAGGTACGAACTAACGTTTGTAGTTCAGCTATTCGTATTGGCGGATTTTCATCATACTGAGCACGGATTTTGAGACTTATGATTTGAGTATCATAGTGCCAATTATGAATTAACTCTTTTAAGAGCATCTCTCTTACCCTGGAAGAGTTGTCCAAATAGGCGCGAATCTTAAGTAAAGGCAAAGTGTCAGGATGATTTTTCCAGCCCTTAATTATCTCCTGTAGAATAGCTATTCGCACATTTGAATTATTATGGGAATGAGCGCAAGAACTTAAAAGTTTTAATATATCAGGATGCTCTTTGTATCCCTGAACTATCTCCTGCAAAATTGCTTGGCGCACTGAAAGAACGTTGTTTTGAGCAAGACGAGATATAAGCCAAGGTAAAGTTTTGCTGTCCTCTTTCCAAGTTGAGGCAATTGTTGTTACTGCTTGAGTCTGAATTTCTGTGATTAAGCTGAATTGTTTTTGATTTTTAATCTGCTTATAATCTACCCATTTGCATAAGGTTTTCAGTTGATCAAGGAGTTGAGTCGCCGTTTGGCTAATCTGGGAACGAATTCTAACTTCAGTAAGACATTTAGCCGCTAAAAATAAATTCTTAAACTTAGCAGTTTTACCATTCTGCTTGATTAAATAATCGATAATTCCCCCAACAAACTGCTCATCAATCATCGCCGCAATTAACCGCAGTACCTCATGCCAACTCTCCTCCTGCCAATGCTTGCCAAATACCTCCGTCTTAAGTTCCTCTATGGAAAGCGATTGTTTCTCTTTAAATTGCCAGACAAACTCCCACGCACAGAAAAATTCCAGGAACGTGCGATGAACAAAGGAATAACAATCAGCACCAGAAAAACATAAAATAAAATTTCGTTCCCGTAACTGCTTAATAATTAACCGAGACACCGTTCGCGGTTTTTCTACGTCTTGTAGTGTCTCTAAATATCCCGCCAAAATCCGTTCCAACTCATCCACATTAATTAAATTCCCGGCTAACCCTTGAGGTGCGGCTTGCATCTGATACGCGACTCGCCGCAACATCGCCTGTTTTTCTTTGCGAGTAATCGTGTCGGGGGACAGTTTTTCATCGGGGGGTAATCCTTTCTCAATATCCCATTCATGGAGGAGAACCCGCGATGCTTCATCATAAAGTTCTGCCCGTTCCCGTGGCAATTCTCGGTTGCGATTTAAGATTGCCATCATGGTTAACAATAAGGGATTTCCGGCTAATTCCCGAATCGCGGGTGACTCATTAATTGCCCGTTGTAAACGGTTTTGCAGTCGGGGTTTATCCGGTTGATTGCCAAAGGCTAAATCATGCCATTTCTGTACAAATGCCTGAATTTGCTCGGCTTCAAAGTCCTGTAAGGTAAAATGACGAAACTGGGCATCTCGTAACCGTTGGGCTTTATAGCCAATAATCCGAGAGGTTACCATGACTCGAACTTGGGGATATTGATTCGTAAAGCGGATAATCTCGGTAATTAGCGTATCTCTAGCAACGGGGTCAAATATCTCATCTAAACCATCAAATAAGACAAATGCATCCCCCGCTTCTAATACCTCATCTAAGCGATGTTGATTCAGATGACAAATCGCCGCCGCCCCCTGATGGATAAACTCCAAGAAGGTTTTCGGTAACGTGCGATCGCGGGCATAATTCCGTAATTCTATCAGCAGGGGAATTGTTTTTGTCGGTTTCTCTGCCCAATCTAGCGCCACATATTGGGCTAATGTGGATTTCCCGGAACCTGGATCACCTAAAATAACAACGTAGGGGTAATTGGGTTGATGGAGTATGTCTAATACCGAACGAATCGGCTGTCGGTAGTAGGTTTCCCGATACTGTTCCAACTCTTCCGGGGAAATCTGTTCATCTAACTGATTCGCATCTTGTAACCGTTTGAGATAATCTCTAGGAATATCATAAAGCGGCATGGCTTCCCGCACCATTTGAGGGACAAATACCTGCCATAAGCGCATCGGGTACTTGTAGCTACCGGGATCTAAGGTTTCTAATTTGAGATAGCCATAGAACTCTTTTAAGCTTTCCCGATACTGGCGTAGGTCAAAATCTGGGATAATCCCTGCGATCGCGTCAGTATTATCTCGAATCGCCTCTAGGTTCTGGGAATCGAGAATCATTCTTAATTCATCAGACTCTCGACAGATTGCTTTCACTCGCCGGAGATACTGCTGAGTAATCGCTTGCCAATCAAATTCTGCTGGTAACGCCTTTAATTGCAGGATTTCCCAGGTTTGGGCTAAGGTATACCCATCCAGAGAACGACACCCCTCGGCAAAGGCTTGACTTAACTCTTGCTTAACCGCCTTATCGTGAATAAATCTCTTTAACGCCCCCTGATAGGGTTTCAATTCCTCCTGACTCAACCCCCAGGTTTCCAACTCCTCTTGTACCAATTGCAAGAATTCCTTTAGGGCTTTACCCATGGCTTTCACCAGCGGTTCTTTGTTGAAGCGTTCCGGTAAGGCTTTAATGCGATCTTTGAAGAAATCTTTTGTATAATCCTCTAAGGTTCCCTTCGCCAACTCCTTGAGGACATCCCCAAAGACGAATCCAACCGCATTGGCAACCCCCCAAACAACGAGCGCATCCATCCGACACTATCCAACGACTCATCTCTATTTTTCTACTCTAGTCGCCAGTGGGTCAATGATAATCTTAACGACTCTAATCTTGATTTCACCCTCCCCCTATAGTGGTGTTGAATCAGGATGAAAATAGACCCTATAGGCAGGCACATTTTCCCATTATGAAGTAATCCTCCCACAAAACCACTGCCTTTGTCAACACTGAAATGGCAATTATTTTCCCCGTTCGGGAGTTAGGGGTGAATTCGATAATTTTATCGGGAAACGCTCCAGGTCAAAAGAGGGGTTGTTGTCGCGTTTGGGGTGGGGTGCGATCGCGTTGGTTTTTTGAACACTGAAAATCCCCTGACTGAAAGGCGTACCGAAGGCAACTGAGGGTATCTAAATGGATTATAATTAAAGGGCTTAAATGACTCAAAACTCCTAGTCATGTTCAGTACAACAGTCACCGATACCGGACAAATTACGATTCCTCAAGAAATTCAGGACTACCTTAAACTGAGTAGTGGCAGTAAAATTGATTTTGTTATTGATGAAGACGGTCACGTTAAACTGATTCCTCTTAATGTTTCTGTAGAAAAATTATCAGGGTTTTTACACCGACCGGGCATCAGGAAATCTACCCTAGAAGAAATGGAAGTTGCCATCTCTGAGGGAGCAAATGATTGGACTTGATACAAACATTCTGGTTCGCTACCTTACCCAAGATGACGAACAGCAGTGGCAACAAGCTATCGCACTGATTCAACAAAACCAGCCATGCTTGATTGCCAATATTGTCCTTTGCGAGTTGGTTTGGGTTCTCAAAGGAGGCAACTACGGGTTCCATAAAGATGAAATCATCAATACCCTAGAAGCAATGTTACATAGTTCGGCTTTTGAATTTGAAAACCGTTCTACTGTTTATCAAGCCTTAAAGCGATATCAACAAGGTAGCGCTGACTTTTCGGATTATTTAATCGGAGCGATTGTCCATCAAGCGGGTTGTACTCAAACAGTTAGTTTCGATCGCAAGCTGAAGAACGAAAAAGGGTTTCGTTGTCTGGAATAGTGTTCAAACCCAATCAACGACTAAAGCGTCGCTCAATAAAAAACGATCGCAATCGCCTCTCAACGCGATCACTCTTCTATTCTCCCAGAAAGGCGATACCAACCAATCCAACATCGGCTAGGAACACCCAAATAGCTACTGAAAGCTTTATATGGTAATGGTTTCAGCCTACCTGCTTCCCGTCAGCCTCTCGACTCTCCCCACTCCCTCTCAGCACTGTTGTGGTCTGGACTAAGTAGGATCACTTAGAATATACTTAACAAAACGATAAAAAAATAAATAAACTTTTCTAGTTTGTTACGTGAGAGGCTATAAATCGCTGTGAGTCAGCATTACATTGAAGTTGATTATCTTGAAGCCGAGCAGATTAAACCCCGACGGCGCTATGATCCCGACGTGATCGCAGCTAAATACCGCTATCGCCCTTGGGTGGTTCTCTGGCGGGCGTTAAGGATTATCTGGAACTTCGTACAGTTTATTCTAGGTCTCAAGTGGGACGAGTGGCGGAACCAAGTTGAGAGGAATCGGTTTAAACGCGCTACTCAACTGCGACAGATCCTGACTCGCCTTGGTCCGACGTTTATTAAAGTGGGACAAGCTTTATCCACGCGCCCGGACTTAGTTCGCAAAGATTTTTTAGAAGAATTGATTAAGCTACAAGACCAACTCCCACCCTTTGACAATAAAACCGCCTTCGCCATTATTGAGTCAGAGTTAGAGCGTCCGGTGAGTGAAGTCTATCGCCAAATTTCCCCTGATCCAATCGCGGCGGCAAGTCTCGGTCAAGTCTATCATGCTTATCTCTATACCGGGGAAGAGGTGGCGGTTAAGGTACAGCGCCCTAACCTACTCAAATACCTAACTCTGGATCTCTATTTAATGCGGAAGTCAGCCGGCTGGTTATCCCGATGGCTTCCCCTGAATCTGGGTCATGATCTGACATTAATTGTCGATGAATTTGGCATTAAGTTGTTTGAAGAAATCGATTATGTCAACGAAGGTCGTCATGCGGAACTCTTTGCTAGTAACTTCCGTGATGATCCCAGTGTTAAAGTACCAACCATTTATTGGAGGTACAGTAACCACCGGGTCTTAACCTTAGAGTGGATTAATGGGTGTAAGTTAACCGATACTAAAAGTCTTTGCACAGCGGGACTTGATGCTGACCAAGTGATTCAAACAGGGGTCATAGCAGGTTTGCGTCAACTCTTAGAACACGGCTTTTTCCACGCTGATCCCCATCCCGGTAACCTGTTTGCTATGCCCGATGGTCGCATGGCTTACATTGACTTTGGCATGATGGATCAGTTGGAGGAAGAAACGAAAGAAACGATTGTCAGTGCGGTTATTGATTTAATTAATAAGGACTATGTTGAGTTAGCGAAAAAGTTTGTCATCCTCGGCTTTTTAACCCCAGATACAGACATCACACCAATTATTCCTGCCTTAGAACGAGTGTTGGGAGAAGCCGTAGGTCAAAGTGTACGGGACTTTAATTTTAAAACGATTACGGATAGTTTTTCCGAGTTAATGTTTGAGTATCCGTTCCGAGTTCCCGCCAAGTTTGCCCTGATTATTCGGTCTTTGGTGACTCAGGAAGGGTTAGCGTTAACCCTGAATCCAGATTTCAAAATTGTTGAGGTGTCTTATCCTTACGTCGCCAAACGTCTACTCAAAGGTGAATCGCCCGCTATGCGGCGGCGGTTGATTGAGGTGTTGTTCAAGGATGGTAGGTTCCAATGGCAACGCTTAGAGAATATGATTGCGATCGCGCGATCTGATGATAACTTTGATTTGCTCCCCACAGCGCAACTAGGATTGCAATATCTGTTATCTGAAGAAGGGAAGTTTTTGCGGCGTCAGGTATTGTTAGCGTTGACGGAAGATGACCGATTGCACACCGAAGAAGTGCAACGCCTCTGGAATTTGGTCAAAGATGACTTGAAACCAGGACGATTATTTAATGTGGCGTTAAATTCTTTGGGTACTCTGTCAACGGAGCAAATTGCGGCAATTTTACCCCTGACAGCGATGATTAGGGAAAATAATTGAATAGTAGGTAGATTGAATAGTAGGTAGGGTGTCGGGTGTCGGGTGTCGGGTGTCGGGTGTCGGGTGTCGGGTGTCGGGTGTGGGGAAGAATTGAACTCCTTTATCCCACTACGCACTAAGGTTAGGACATATCAAGAAAAATTCAAATCGCTTTGACCCTGAGCGACTTGTACCGAGCGAAGTCGAGGTAAGTCGAAGGGTCAATCCCTTGTAAGGTAAGCTTTTGTCTTCACTATTGCCTATTCCCTATTGCCTATTCCCTAGCGCGTAGCGCTATATAATCCAGTCCGCGCAGCAGCGATTTTAATCACTGTGGCAAAAAGGGGGTTATACCCGCATTTGGAACCCCCTTTATACCTTGGCTTACTTTTTCATTAGAACCTTCTGTCCTGTGCCTTGTCTTTAGAGTTGAGCCATGATCACAGAAGTTCGAGGATGATTGTGTCAGAAAGCGGACTGGTGGTGCCGTCTAAATATTTCACCACAGCAACAATGTAGTTGAGTCCTCCTTCTGGATCAGATTTGGTCAAGGTGACCGGAATGTCCACAGTACCAGTCCCGTCAAGGGTAGCCGACTGCTCAGTAATGGCGATAACACTGTTTGCCTCAAATGGGTCTACATCAAATGCATTGCCATCGCCATTCTCAGTAAACAATGCCGCCTCTGTCACCAGCAACATAACCTCAGCACCCGCAGGACCTGTAACCTGGATGGTCTGATTTTCATTGGACACCTTGGCTCGCGTTGAGGACAGTCCTACAGCTGCAATCGTGGGTTGACCGGGCAAGTCCGATTGGAGTGTAACCTGAGATCCATCGATACTGCCGGGAATCCGATAGGTATCTCCCACCAACGTTGAGCCATCATCAAAGTCGGCTCGCACTTGGGTACCCGTTAACTCAAGTCCAGAAACGTCAGCCGAATTGCTTGGTCCGGGTTGTGGCAACCCCTTAATGCTGGTCGGGTCAACGTCAATGGAGAAGGTTAGTGTTTCTGTCGGATCAAAGTCATTGAATAGGATTTCCAAGGCATCAAAACCACCGTCATGGGAACTTAGCAACGTGTGCGAAAGGTATCCCACTCCTGAGTCGCTATCGATAGTAAAGGCTTTAGCGGCTGCGTCGCCAGCGGTGCCATTCGGATCAAAGACTAAATCCGGCAGAATACTGGAACTCAAATCAATCACAACCCGGTCAAGTTTCTCACCCGAAGTCGAGGTGTTGGTGATTTGGAAGGAACCGGAGCCAAAGGTACTGCCATTGATACTTGCAGCTGGGGGATCGATGGTAAATGTAGCCGATGCCGTGGTCGTTGGCAAGGCTTCATTGTCCAAAATCCGCAGTGTGGCTTCACCCTGCGCCCCAATCCTTGCCCATGAGCTAGGACTATCAAGTACCAGGTTGATTATCTCATCGCCTTCGACTTCCGTATCTTCGAGGATGGGAATCGACACCACTTTGGTTCCGGTTTCCCCATCAGCAAAGGATACGGGGATCGGATTATTGGTGTAGTCCACACCACTGGTGGCTGTGCCATCGGTTTGGCTGAGTGTTGCACTAACAGCACCAAAACTCAAGCCAGTACGAGTAACGCTCACCTGAGCCACAGCGGTGCCATCTTCATTAACTGTGAACTCAGTATCACCGAATGCCAAGGTGCTACTCAAGTAGACAAAGGCATCGGGTATGGTGGAGGTTTCGCCGTCATTGGTAACCACCACATCAAGTAGCCCACCCGTTGGGGCAGTTTGTTCAGGGATAATCCCCTGAATCCGATTGGCAGAGACAGAGGTGAGCATGGCTGTCTGACCCCCAATCGTCACCGTGGTATTGGCAAGGTCAGGGTCGAAGTTTGCCCCACCAATCGTGAACGTCGCACCCCCTACAGCCGGAGAGCGCCAGGGGAAGATATCATAGGCGGTCATATCGAAGACAGCCGCCAAATCATCGGGTAGGGAAACCGTGATTTGGTCGTCCGTGAAATCGATGCCCAGAATGGCGCCCCCAGGACCATGCAAAACATCGAGGGCAGTTGGCACATTGATGATCGTCTCTAAGGATTCAAAGGAGCCATCGGCAGCCAGAGCCGCGTTGTAAACGGTACCATTCCACTTCTGAGCCAATAGGTTGCCCTGCATCTCTCCTAAGAAGGTCGTGGCTCGGTATTCGCTAATCCCATTGGTTGAAGACGCGACTGTCCCTAAAGGCGGCGTAAAGTCCCCTGTATCGTTAGGACCATACCAAACATACTGCCGAGGATCAAAGCGACCCTGATTGCGATTGGCGTGTCCGTAGTAGTTCCCCTCAACTAACAGGTTAATTTCATCGGGTTGACCGGTGATGGACTTTTCAGTGTTAGCTCCAGTAGAAGCCGGACCAAAGGCACTGCTGGCGTTTGCCCCATTATCGGTGCCGTAGAGTTTATTTTGAGTCGTCCAAACAATATCAAAGGGATTTCGCTGTCCGCTGGCGAACACGGATACATCAACACCAGAAACCACGTTGACGATTTCTCCGTATACCTGGTCATTGGCATCAAACCCCGTGGGTGCGGTTTCTCCGGAAGTTAACTCGTACTCAACCGTGCCATTGAAATTCGGGTCTGTGATTTTGGCTTTCAGAATCGCCCCCGATAACGGAGATTCCGGCAGACCACCAATGTTATCGTCGGCGACTCCAGCATTCGTATTCCCACCAACGGCGATGAGCAAGTCTCCATGATTGTCAAATGCCAATCCGTTAATGCCATGGTCGTGGTTCGAGACGGGTAGCCCTGTAATTAAAGGCGTTACCGTGGAGAAGTTGGTTCCTTCGAGGACGGAAACCTGACCATTGTAGGGTGAAAATTCAGTGACGGGTCCTTGACCCCCATTATGGGCAAAGAGTTCACTGTGGGCGACGTAGAGTTTAGGAGACTCAGCCGGATCATCAAAGGGATTAAAGGCGATTCCCAGAATATTGCTGTTGCTGAGACCAGCAATGCTGGAAACAGTCTGGGTATTGGTCACCTGATAGTTATCATCGAAGGTGTAGATTTCAATGGCGCCGCTAATTGTTCCCACGTAGAGCCTGCCATCGGGTCCCCAGGTTGCCTGAGTGGGTCCGAATGGCGTGGCACCGGTTTGTTGTTCAGGCAGGAATTTAATCGGTGGTACTCCCTCAGCATAAACAAAGGTAACTTCATTGCTCATCCCATTGGGCGTTTCCACCTTTACGTTAACGATGTCGTTTAGGGTTCCGGGGGGTGTGGTAAACGTGATTTCCCCCTGATTCACTTGAATATCAGGTTCAGTGAACGTTGTATTGGTGCCTGCTGTAGTGTTGCTCCAGTGAACTGTGACTTGATCGGAGGCATCACCTTCCCAAAACGCAATACCTTTAAGGGTGAGGATTTGACCCCCGAATGTGGAGACATCGGTATCGGCGGGAGGATTGATGAAGGGAAGTAGACTCGTTTGGTCGTGAGTCAGACTGGTTCCTTGCAGGGGTGCGGATGGGGCACCATCAACTGATGCTAGGACTTCGATGGGATCGACTTCCCCGGCTGCCCGAGCCACCCGAACTTCTAGGTCATAGGTTGTGCCTGCGGTTAGCGTTTCTGTACCCGTGACCAGATTGCCATTGATATAAATATCGCTATCAGTACCACCATTAACGGTGAAATCATAGTCACCAGCGGTGGTGGGTGCAAATTCTCCCTTGAATACAACAGCTACATCTTGGTTGGAGTAGGGAGAACTGCCCAAGGTGTTAAAGGAACCACTTTCCTTCAGGTGCAAGGTGCCATCGAGTAAATCATTCGGATCTTGGGGCGTCAGGGGTAGGACTTCCTGAAACTCAGGGGCGGTGAGATTGTCAATATCAGCATCTAGATCGTATGAGACTAATACGCCACCGACAGCGTTGATGGGAAATATATTCAGATCCACTGAATCCGTGAGATCATCGGGGGGATTATTGCTATCTTCAATGGTCAACGAGACCGTGTGGGCACCAACGCCCAAACTCGCCTGAATATCTTCCCCTGTGCCTAAAACCGTTGCCCCCTCTTCCCACGTCCAGCTGGTCAACACCTTACCGGGTTCATGGGTGTGGGATTCATTACCTAATAAGGTGACCTCTTCGCTACCATTTCCGTTATAGTCAATGGCATATTCGGGAGCATCGATCACCACATGGAGAAAGGGATGACCAACGTGAGTGTTTTCTTCCTTGACGACTTCGATGGATGAGATTTTCGGCTTCTCAACCACACCGACTAAATCGATATTGAGAACACCATCGGTCACGCCCACGTTGTCAGAAATGGTCAGGGCTGCATTGCCCCCTACCTGAGCGTAAATGTCTAGATCATCGGCGATTAAATTCCCCTCCGCCATGACATCAAACACTCGCAGCCCTGCATCAGCCCAGTAAATTTCGGCAAAATCTAGGTTTACTGTATAAGTACCTGCTTCAGGGACGGGAATTTCGTAAGACAGAGTGTTGTTGTGCCAGCGCTCGGTTTGATACAGCGTATCGTCAAAGGTATTACCGATATCCGTTGTCGCGGCAATGGCATTAGTACCACCCCCAACGAAGTAGGTATCGGCTTGCCACAGCCGACTATCAACAGCGGTGTAGTCGGGTCCGCCGGAGTTGATCAGGGTGGGAGGAAGGTCAGTTCCCGTGACAGCAACATCAAAGCTGCCCAGAGTACCACTGGCGACAAAATTACCACTGGCGTCGCTGACTTGGTTGGCTTCCAGTGCGATCGCGTAGGTGCCATCGTCTGTCCCATCCCAGTTTCCACCAGGGGCAGCAAATTTGTAAATGGCTTTCAATGGAGAACCATTACTGTCTGGCTGAATCGTCTCTAAGGTGGCTAACTGACTGAACCCATTCGGTCCGGTGACGAGAATATCGTTATTGTCCGGTGTGGTGGAATCAATGACTTGGTTATCGAAATAAGTGACGCTGAATTGATACTCGGTTCCGCCCCGATAGGTTACATCAGCCGCACTCAAGCTAGCAGTTGGTACGATGGTATCTGGGGTGGGAGTAGCTAAGATCTCAATGGCTGAGAGCTTGGCGTTATTGACCAGAGCGTTCAAGTCTAGGTCGAGGACACCATCGGTAACATTAACATTTGCCAGGGAGGTGGTTAAGGCGGTATTCTTCACCCCAGTCACCGAGAGGATGTCTAAATTATTCAGGAACGGATTACCCTCAACCGCTACATCAAACGCCCGTTGTCCTTCTTGATCAAAGTAAATTTCGGCAAAGTGTAGGTTCACCGTATAGGTGCTGTTAACGACAGGAATGTCGTACCCGAAGGAGCTATGGTAGCGATCTGTTTTATACAGGGTATCTTCCACCGTGCCATCAATGGCAGCACTGGTTGATGCGGTATTGCTGGTGGTGAAGTAGGTATCGGCTAACCAAAGGTTACCTTGAGTATCGGTATAGTCTCCTCCCCCCACATTGATCCGGATATCTGTGGGTACTGGGGGAGCGGCGTTGACATCAAAGGTTCCCAGAGAACCGCTTAACACTGCATTACCGCTGGTGTCTATCACCTGGTTAGCTTGCTGAGCGATCGCGTAGGTGCCATTGTCCCCTGAATCCCAGGTTCCCCCCGGAGCAGCGAAGCTGTAAGTGGCGTTCATTGGTGTGCCATTACTGTCAAGCTTCACGTTATCCAAGGTGGCTAACTGACTGAATCCATTCGGTCCAGTGACGAGTAGGTCATTGCTGTCTAACGTGGACAGGTCAACGGCTTCGTTATCGGCGTAGGTGACGCTGAATTGGTAATCCGTTCCCCCCTCTTGGGTGACATCCGCCGCATTCAGGCTAGCGGTTGGGAGTATCGCATCAGCACTGGGATTCGCTAATACCTCAATCGCTGAAATCTTGGCTTTGTCAGCAACACCAGCAAAGTCAACATTAAGGATACCATCGCTAACGTTGACACCAGCAAGGGATGTGATTAAGGCTGTATTCTTGTCCCCAGTTACCGATATAATGTCTAAATTGTCATTGAGTAATTGACCCTCAACGGTGGCATCAAACACACGTTTTCCGGTTAAATCAAAGAACGTTTCGGCAAAGTGTAGGTTTACCGTATAATTACCATTGATGACGGGAATTTCGTACCCGAAGTTTTTCCGCCAGCGTTCCGTTTGATACAGGGTATCTTCCACCGTGCCATCAATGGCAGCACCCGTTGCAGAGGTATTCCCGTTGGTGAAGTAGGTATCGGCTAACCAAAGGTTACCTTCACTATCGGTATAGTCTCCTCCCCCCGAATTAATCCGGATATCTGTTGGTTCTGGGGGAACGGCGTTGACGTTAAAGGTTCCCAGAGAACCGCTCGACACCGCATTACCACTGGTGTCCATCACCTGGCTAGCTTGCTGGGTGATGGTGTAGTTGCCATCATCGGCTGAATCCCAAGTTCCTCCTGGAGCGAGGATGCTGTAAGTGGCGCTTAGGGGCGTACCATTACTGTCAAGCTTCACGTTATCCAGGGTGGCTAACTGACTGAATGCATTGGGTCCGGTGACGAGTAGGTCATTGCTGTCTAACGTGGATAGGTCAACGGTTTGGTTATCGGAGTAGACAACCTCAAATTGGTAATCCGTTCCCCCTTCTTGGGTGACATCAGCTGCATTCAGGTTAGCCGTTGGCAGGATCGTATCCGTACTGGGATTGGCTAATACTTCAATGGCGGAGATCTTCCCTTTGTCAACCACACCAGCCAAGTCGATATTCAGGATACCATCGCTAACGTTGACACCAGCAACAGAGGTGATTAACGCTGTATTCTTGTTCCCGGTCGCATATACAAGGTCTAAATTGTCGTTAAGTAACTGACCCTCAACGGTGGCATCAAATACCCGTTGTCCGGCTAAATTGAAGAAATTTTCGGCAAAGTGTAGGTTTACCGTATAGGTGCCATTATCGACGGGAATCTCATACCCGAAGGAGTTGTGGTGGCGTTCTGTTTGGTAGAGAGTATCTTCCACCGTGCCAGCGATGGGAACATTAAATAAAGAGGTATTCCCAGCCGTAAAATAATCGTCCGCCTGCCAAAGATTTCCGGCACTATCGGTATAATCTCCTCCCCCAACATTGATGCGTATTCCTGGGGTAGCCATTTGAGCGGCTGATGCTGTTGGCTGGTTAGCCGAAGCGGTTGCCAAGGTTAAATTGTTGGTTTGAACGACTGGCAAGAGTGGCTCGTCTGCCAAGGTTAAGTCATTAGTTTGAACGACTGGCAAGAGCGAGTTGTTAGTTTTATCTTTCTTATTCTCTTTCTCTTTATCAGGAACAATTTCAATGCTGGAAAGTCGAGCGGCTTCGGTCTTGAGAGATTTGAAATTTAAGTCAAGAAACCCATCTTTGACCTTTACCTTAAATGTTTGGGTTAGGGCTGTATTGGTTTCTGGCTTATCTTTAACGGCTTGAAGCAGGGCTTCTGCTTCTTCAATTTCTAGTTTATTTTTGGATTTTCCTTTTTTGAGAAAGCCTTTGATTTTGTCATTCTCTAATCCCTTAACCGCATCTTCTATTTCCAGAAGTTTGTTTTTGCCAAGACTTAGTTTCTTTTTCTGCTTTGCCTCTTTAATAATGCCATCAATTGCATCAGCAGCCTTTTCTTTCTTCGCCTTGACCTCCTGGATCACATCAACTTCATCAAGAGCAACTTGTTGATTGGCTTTTACCTGAAACTCCCGTTGATCCGCTTCAAGGACATAAGGCGTTTCTACAAAACTTAACCTTACTTCATAGTCGCCATTGGGCAGAGCAAATAAATACTCAAACTCCTTTGCCTGACGCCCTGACTGAAATAGGACTGAATCCTTGGTTCCGGTAACTTTGGGTAATGTTTTAAATGTTTTCCCACTTTTTCCCCTAGTGAAGTTACTATCTGCCGCCCAAAGCTGACCTTGACTATCGAGATAGTTTTCTGACCCCCCAACATTAACACGGACTGTCCTAGGATCGCCCGTAATATCAGCGAGTTTGGATGCCGAAAACAAACTTTTTAGCTGATCTTTTTCTTTCTTTTCCTTTTCTTTATCTTTGTTCGACAGACCGTTTCCCTGTTCTGACTTTTTCGATGAACTTGTCCCCGTCAAAGAGTCATCAAAAGTACCTACTAAGGCAAAATTGTCTGGCGAGAGATCTGTGGATGAATCGGGAGCAGTATCTTCAATGGTGGAATCAGAAGGTATCAGGGTATTTACCACCAAGCCATCCGTCCATTCACTGGCAGACAGGACTTTGAGATCTGCCCCTAATTCATCACTAGATGTAGATGCCGCAGGGTTTTCTGCCGTGTCGTTTTCAGTTAACCCCAGATAAGCAGGGTCGGTTTCTGTATCAAAACCTAAAGGGAAAAATGGTTCAGTTGTAGTTGTGAATTCCATGTTACACCCTGTTGTTGACAAAAAGTATATCTCATAAGGCATAGTACCTCACCAGACCGGGAATATAGTCGAACATAAATAAAGATAACTGTGTTAAGTTTACTAAAAATTCTCAATCATTACACTTTCAGTGATTGTGAAATTCTACAAAGCTTAACACAGTGCCGTTTACTTTTATCCGACTACTCATTCTGGCAACAGACAGAAAATCGGTTTAAGGCTGGGGGGAACTTCAGATCAAAGCTAGTTTTTCTTTTGTTTTTTAGATTGTTGCTTTTTAAACAAAGCACCAAATCCTAGCGCCATCGTTGAACCTAGGATGGTCAAGGGTTCAGGAACTTTCTCAAATTGAACATTATCAATGGCACCACTGCCAGGCAGGTCAATTTCAACACGGGTAACTGGGGCGGTGGTGAAACCATCGACAAAGATTGCCGAGTTGTCTCCCGGACCGACAATACCCCCAATCTGTTGGACTAGAGTATTTCCGTTAAATAAAGATACAATCGTAGACTCTTCTTCATCATCCAACAGATTAAAGCCATTAAAGACAACAGGCGTCTTAAAATCGAAAGTGATTACGCCACCAATCTGGGAGTCGTTGGGTATAGCTGAATTGTTATCAAAACTAATGATCAGAGCCTTGCCAAACTGACCGCCAAAGTCCAAATCAGGATCAGCTGAGCAATTTACTCCCGGGCCGCAGTCCGTGTCGAATATCATCAAGTCACGAGGTTCCCCGGCATTCGGAAAATTTTGGTTGACGTTACCCTGACTAAACACACCCAGAGTAGCGTGCTTAGTCATCACCCCAGTGACAACCTCACCATGCTCGAATTCTTCAAAGTCGATGACAGCCGCTTGAGCTGGATTGGCGTGGAGTGCAGTCAAACCCAATACAGCACCTGCCGTCGCGATCGCAAAATTTAACTTATGATCCATGATTAATCCTTAGATTGTGAAGCCAATATGATTTCTTACATTGCATGGTAACAGCGACTCCAGTTTAAAATCTAGCTATAGCTTAATCTTCATCAAAACTTTAATGAATAGCTCCTTGAGCTTCACACAAGCTTTAAAAAACACCCCTTGAAAATAAAGTTAGGTTAAGGAGGCTTAGACAAAAACAGGCATCAAAATGGGCTGAAACCTATACAGGGACTGCGTTTTCGATTCAACGGGACTTGCTGTAGAAACGGGAATCCTTGACAAATCAAAATTTTAAGAAGGATGATTAAAAGTTTATAAAGTTACCCTGAAGTGGACAAGAGCAGCCAAGGATAACGTATGGCGCCTTGACTGACGCTTGCTCTCCCGTCCCATGCTGGGTAGAACAAGATAGTCATCACGGACATTTCTAGCAGCATTAAGGTCAGCCTCAAGCCGGAAACCCAGTCACAACTTACTGTTGCCTGTTGCCTATTGCCTGTTCCCTAGCGCGTGGCGCTATACCTGCAATCTGCTGTGAGCGTTTCCGTCCCATCCAGCCGGACAATGCTAACAATCCGAATCCGATCGCACTACTGGGTTCCGGGACAGATGTTGTGGGGTCTGGACTTGAAATCTCTATGCCAGCGTAACTGAGTTCAACACCTGATGTATTGGGCGAAAAATCGACGCTGTAACGAACCAACAAAGACTCGACTGGAAACATCAGGGTTTCACTATCAACCTCTCCCGTTACAGAAGCAAGTAAGTTAGTCGAGTTATTGCCGTCAAAAAATTCCAATACCGTATCCTTTAATAATAGATCGGGAATCTCTAGAGCAACGGCGTTCATCGGCTCAGGTGTTTGAATCAGCCAAGAGCAAGTCGAATAGTTTTGGACAAAGGGAAACCCGTTTTGGGAACTTAGAGAACCCGTTGATCCGTTAAGGGTTTCTTCTCCTTGGCAGAACGTGGGTTGACTCTCATCGGGTAAAGTAATCTTATCTAATTGGCTAGCAAAGGAAAGCTGGCTCTCAGTAATATTGGTGGCAGAAATCCAGTTAGTCCCCGTCAAGTTAGCCCCCGTCAAATCAGCATCCTCTAGGTTTGCCAAAATTAAGTTAGCGTCGCTTAAGTCAGCATTCAATAGGTTTGCATGACTTAACAAAGCCTTGGTCAGATTAGCGCCAATCAAATTAGCACCACTCAGATTAGTGCCAATCAGTTGAGCATCAATCAATTTGGCATTACTCAGATTCGCCTCAGCCAGATTTGCATCACTTAAATCGGCACCACTGAGGATAGCGCCACTGAGATCACTACCACTGAGATCAGCATCTCTCAGGTCACAAAATCGGCAATCATTCGTTTCTATGAGTTGTTCCAAATCCTTTGGGTTAAAGGCTTCAGCGGAATTAGTGGTCAGCAAAGTTAAGGTTAGTGATACACCAACACTAAAGCTATTGGTGGCTAGGATTTGCAACGTTTTATTCACAAGTGGTTTCCTCTAAATACTAGAATCCTATAACTATAGGAGATCTTTCAAGAACTATTAAGAAAGTTTAATCGATTTTAATCCAAATATCCAGAAACCAGTTTCAGGTATAAGCGCCGATGGCAAAAAATTCATCTTAGCTTTACAAAGACGCCATTTAATTTAAAGATTGAGTAAAGATAACCCGGTTGAGTAGCTGAGCAATCTGCTGGTTGACGGTGTTGAGATTGAACCGTTGACTGGCTTGACTCTGGGCTTGCTGAGCCATGATTGCGGCTTGTTGGGGCTGATTACGACAGGTGGTGATAATTTGAGCCAGTTGCTGGGAATCACTTGGGGAGAACAACCATCCCGTTTTCTCAGCTTCAATGAGTTCAATTACACCGCCAGCCGCCGCCGCAACAATCGGGCGTTCACAGAGCATGGCTTCGACAATCACTCGCCCGAAGGGTTCTGGTGCGGTTGAGGTATGAGCGATTAAGTCACAAGCTTTCATCAAAGGGACGATATCTGAACGAAATCCTAAAAACTGAACTCGTTCTTTGAGTCCTAATTCGGCAACCTGTTGATGTAAGTGCTGGACATACTGTTGTTCACCAAACAGGGCATCACCGACTAAAATAGCGCTTACCTCTGGGGGACATTGAGCCAGGGCTTCCAGTAAAATATGCTGTCCTTTCCAGGGAGACAAACGGCTGAAGTGACCGACAATAAATTTCCCATCTAATCCAAGTTGTTGTCTGATTTTATGGGAATCATTCGCCTGAGTTTTGTAAGAGTTCGGTTCAAAGCCGTTATAGACGACTTCAGTCAATTCTGGGCTTCCTCCTGCGGCAATAAATGCGGCTTTAGTGGCTTGGGAATTGGCAATAACTAATGATGAAAAGCGATTGGCTAAGGTGACAGCAATACGACGGTTGGTCAGGCTGAAGTGATCGGAAGAAAGGATATCATGGAGGTGATAAACCAAAGGACGACGGCTAAACAGGCTGGCGAATGCACCGACGACTAGGGCTTTTTGGGTATTGGCGTAAATGAGTTGGTAATCATGGGCTATTTGGCTAACCTTAAGTATTAGTGGAAGCATAGAACTCATACTGCCTAAGCTTTGAAGTACACCACTGTCTTTTTTTACTCGGATTGCTTCAGTCGTGAGAACTTGGACAGGAATTTGCTGGTGTTCTAATAACTCCCTGAATGTTCCGTCGGCAAATAAACCCACTAAACAGTGATTTCGATAAGGTTTTGCCAAATCACCTAGGGAGAGTTCAGCTCCGCCTAATTTGCCACTCTGGTCTAAAAATAAGATTTTCATAGTTTAGGAAGCAGAGACTATTCTTTTAATAATAACAATTTTTATAGTCTTGTATTAGCTTATTATCCCAAAAAATACAGTCTTTTTTTCGAGAGCATAAACCGTGAGAAAGCGTCATTAATTGCTGACTAGAAAAATCAGTTTTGCAATAATAGGGGTATTTATTGGACTTTGGACAAAATTATTAGATTTGCGTACATTTTACGCAAATAAAAAAGAGACAATAGCTCCTCTATCTCAGCTTGTTGAAAAGCTCAGAAATACCGACGGAGTGGAGGTTGCAGAGTGCAGTCTATTAAGATTT